>JAAEOK010000127.1 GCA_024244705.1 Alphaproteobacteria bacterium | reverse complement strand
GGTGCCGGAGTCGTCCGAAGTCGTCGAGGGGCTGGTTCGGCCCGAGTCGTCCGAAGTCGTCGAGGGGCCGGTGCCGGAGTCGTCCGAAGCCGTCGAGGGGCTGGTTCGGCCCAAGTCGTCCGAAGTCGTCGAGGGGCTGGTTCGGCCCAAGTCGTCCGAAGTCGTCGAGGGGCCGGTGCCGGAGTCGTCCGAAGTCGTCGAGGGGCTGGTTCGGCCCAAGTCGCCCGAAGTCGTCGAGGGGCTGGTTCGGCCCAAGTCGTCCGAAGTCGTCGAGGGGCCGGGGCCGGAGTCCGTGGTCGATGAGGAACTCGAACGCGACGCCGACAGTGCCGTGGCACCAGTCATGGTGGTCGATGCAGCCGACGAATCAGCGGACGGGCAGCCCGTGGACTCACTAGCGGCTGTCGTCGCTCGTCTCATCGACATGGCAGATTCCGACGTGGCCGACGTCATGGCCAGGCTCATCGATGCCAGCGACACCGAACTCGTGGCACAGCTCATCGAGGAGGAGGAACTCGAGGCTGCCGAGATCGTGGCACGGCTCCTCGACGGCGCGGGTCCCGAGGTCACCGCCATCGTGGCAGAGTTGGCCGACGCCTCTGAGCGCAGTCAAGTCACCGAGGTCCTCGATCTCGTCGAGAGTGGCCTTCGTTCGGACCCGAGCAGGACGGAGTTGCCGGCCGAGGTCGCTGCGAAGCTCCAGGAGTTCGGCATCGAGGCCGACCTCGAGCTCACGTCGCGTCCTGCAGAGATGGGCAAGTTCGGACAGCTCGACAACACCGATCAGGTCCGCGTGATCATCCGCGTCCTCTGCGGCCTCGTGGCCAGAGAAGACCTGCCCAGTGCGACGTCGACGCCCGTCGAACCGAGGTCCCACGCCGAGGAGCGGCGATGGCCGCTGTCGAGAGCTCGGTGGCCGCTCCCGCCACCTCAGACCGACGAGGTCGTGAAGAGGGCGGCTCTGCCGTCACGGCCCCCCACGAGTGGGGCGTCCTGAAGGACGTATCAGCCGGGGGTCGACGCTAATTCGGGACGTGAAGTCGTTGAATCTTCGCACGAATCCTGAAGATCGACTGATTCCGGCCGATACAAGAACCAGACAGATGTCGACTAGATGACGCAACCCGCGCGGGTGGAGGTCGATCCATGAGCGATAGACGCCGAGGCCTGCTCTGGGCAATTGTGTCCGGGGTGGTTCTGTTGCTCCTCGCGTCGAGGTTGCTGCCACCCTTCTTCGTGTTGGTCGCCGGTGTCGTCTTGGTGTTCGGTGCAGCGGTCGGCTGGTCGCGTGTCCGAGAGAGCCGCCACGAGGCCGACGACTGGCCTCGGACCGGGTGGGACAGCTACGACGATCGGGGTGTCGCAGAGCTAGACGCCGATGACCGCGGGGAAGAGACTGTCGACGTCAGCGAAGAGACGGTCGACGTCAGCGAGAGGATCGACCTCTTCGCTCCGTCACGCGAGGATCTCGAGCCTCACGAGGAGCCGGATCCGTCGGTCTTCGATCCGAGGCTCGATGGGGTCAACCGTGAAGAACAGATATCGGGGACCCGGTCGATCTTCGACGATGTCGCGGTACCGACCGAGGTGGCCGATCTCGTCGACGAGGAGTACGTCGATCCCGACGCGGCCATCCGCGCACGCAGCGTGTCGATCTTCGCTGATGACGGCGCAATCGACGAGCATGTCGTCGCGAACGAAGCGGGCATTCTCGCGGCAGCTACCGCCTCGTCGATGGCAGATAGCACACCGGGCGGTTCCGACTACGACCGGGTTCTCGAGCGCGACGACGCCAACGCTGCGACCCGCGACATCCTCTCGCGCGTCGCGAACCTGCTGGAGAAGTACGAGTAGGGAGCCGAGCCGAAAGGCGAGGCGAGGGTAGAGCGTGCATCGGCAGGCGCCGACTGTCGAGCAAAGGCCTCCCACGGGCCACCCAGCACCTCGTGGGCAGTGCCGGGATTCAGCTTCGAGCGGGCAGCGATGCCCGCTCGTCGGGTAACTCCGCCGCAGCGTCGGTCCTGGCGCGTTCGGCGACGACGCGCTCGATGATCGCCGGTGAAGCCATCAGGTCGTGGATCGTCGCGTACTGCTGAGTCGCCATTGCGTGGGCGAACTCGTCGGCTGT
>JAAEOK010000126.1 GCA_024244705.1 Alphaproteobacteria bacterium | reverse complement strand
GGACTGGTCAAAACATCTACTGCGTCACTTACTCTAACAGGTGTGGTAAGTATGTCCTTAGCTGTATTATAGACTCCTCTGCCTAATGCTATTGGAGTATCTACTAATGCTGATTTTGCATATCCTACAGGGTTATTATACGCATTCTGAACTTCAGATGACACTTGGTTTGCAACGCCAATTATATCATTACCAACTCCGATAACGGCATTGGCAGGCACATTACCCCAAGTAGAATCAAGTGTCGGTATAGACGGCAGTTGATAACTTCTGGTCGTCAACCCTTCAGGGTCGATATATTTTAAAGGATTATTTTGGACATACAAGTATAAATTTAGACCTTCTCCGACTGGGTCAACGCGCATGTATCGGCCTGTCTCAGGATCGTAGTATCTGTTCCAGTTATAGTGGAGGCCGGTTTCAACGTCGTAGTATTGGCCGGCAAATCTATGATTATTCTCAATTTCTTCTACATCTATAGAACAGTTGCCAAAAGTGTCGGATACGGCAGACCATTTCACTGTACCCGCCGTGTTCGTTATCTTCTGCGGTGTACCCTGATGATCGTTGTGGTACCAG
>JAAEOK010000125.1 GCA_024244705.1 Alphaproteobacteria bacterium | reverse complement strand
CCCCTTTGACCGACCGCGTTCTGAAACATCCAGTGACCGTGAGGGCTCTTGTTTGCCTGTTTTCCTGCCCGTGAAGCTGGTGGCTTCACTTGCGGACCTCTGTACTCAGCATCGCTCCACAATATTTGTGGGGCTCATGGCAGCCTTCCAGCTAACACTGAGCCGCCTTGCAGGAAACGTAACGGATTTGGTGGTGGGGACACCCAATGCTGGCCGAGATGATGTGCAGCTGCATGAAATGGTGGGCTGCATCATGGGTATGCTAGCAATACGAGGTGATCTCAAAGGGCAACCGAGCTTTTCCACTCTGCTAGAACGGCAGAGGCTTGTTGTAACTGATGCATTACAACATAGTAATGCTCCCTTCAGCCGTATCTTACAACGCCTTAAAGTGCCACGCATTGACAACTGCAATCTTATCTACCAAGTAAGCACAACTGTCTGTCATTTTTGTTAATGGCTTTGCTGAGTGTGATGCTACTACCCTAACTTTACACAGGTTATGTTCAGCCTCATGGACGACCCTTTCAGTGATGGCATCAAGCGAATGAGTTCTTCTGATGTTGAATTTTTGAGTGTTTTGGAGCTTGGGCCTGAGTGGCAAAATGAAGTGCTGAGCAGGAGTGACGATGTCACAGTGGTGGAAATGATGGAAAATCTACTGCCTTTAGAAAATATGGATCTCATATTGCATCTGTTCCGTGTTACTGACCCTAAGCTGCTACAGAAAGATGGCATGAAGGGTTGTATGCTTTTTAACTCAAGGCTCTTTGATCAAAGCACTGTAGTCATGATCTTAGATTGTTTTACAAACCTGCTGGAGATGGCAGTGGAAAGCCCACACAACGTAGTGTGGGACCTTCCCATGCTCACGCAGGCTGAGCAACAGAAGCAGTTAGTGGAGTGGAACAAAACATCTGCCCCTTGCCCTAGGCCTGGGTGGCTTGTGCATGATTTTTTCCTGGATCAAGCCGATGCAAATCCAAATGCAATAGCCCTGGTTGAGTACGGAGGACTGAAGCGGATTATATCATACGCTGATCTCCGAAGCATGGCAGAGAAGGTGGCAAGACAAATGCGCATGCTGGGAGTTGAAGGTGACTCTACGGTGGGTCTGCTTATGACCAATGACTCGGCTGAGGCAATTGCATCCATCTACGGTATGTAGGACCTTATCAAACATGCATATCGGAGGAAAATAAGACCACTAACAGAACGACATGTTCTCATGCAGGTGTCCTCATGGCAGGAGGGGTATATGTACCACTTGGATCGAGCTATCCTAATGCCCGGATTACGCTGGTTGTGGAGGATGCTGAACTGAAGGCCCTGCTGGTTAAGGATGAGGATACTTTTGCAGAACACTGTAATGTTGTGAAATGCCCTGTGCTGAGCGTGACGAACATCCTCAATGATGCACTTCTTCCAAAACCCAGTGCCAGGGACTGGCGCCCCCCAGCTCCCAACACCTCCTGCTACATCATTTACACATCGGGCACAACAGGAAAGCCCAAGGGCGTGGTGCTGGAACATGCAAATGTCTCTTGTTTCATTCAATATGGGGCATTACAGGTATCCAAGGGTCTAGGTCCAGGGAACCGGTTCTTGAACTCAAGCCCAATGACATTTGATATGAGCAGCAATATTTGGTTTTCTACCCTCTCAATGGGTGCTACTTTGGTACTTGCTCCAAAGAGCATATTGCTGGGTGAGCTGGAGCTACTTGTCAACACAGGGAAGGTGAGCTAACTGGCTTCCATTCAAGGAATGTCATCACATGCACACTGCAAGGCGTACAATTATTTGATGCGAGGTTTGCTTCACAGATCACTCATATTTGCATGACGCCATCACTCTTTGAGCTCATTGTCAAATGTGACCTTCCATCACTGGTGTGCATTACTCTTGGTGGAGAATGCGTTCTGCAGCCCCAGTTGGAAATTTGGCGGGACAAGGTCAAGCACTTTGTGATTGCGTATGGTCCCACAGAGACAGATTGGTGTACTGTACTGGGGTTTGACAACAACACGAAGCATGCATCTTCCAATATCATCGGGTTCCCCTTACCTTATGTTACCTACTACGTACTAGATGCACACCTACAGCCAGTGCCAGTGGGGGTGATGGGGGAACTCTACATTGGTGGTGATGGCGTAGGAAGAGGCTACCTCAACCGCCCTGACCTCACTTGCAAAGCTTTCATCAAGAACCCTTTTAGCTCTGATGATGGAGGCCGCATCTACAAGACGGGAGATATGGTCAAGCTGCTTCACGATGGATGCATTTTCTT
>JAAEOK010000124.1 GCA_024244705.1 Alphaproteobacteria bacterium | reverse complement strand
CGCAGTAGCCGGCCATCGCCTCGTCGACGGCGTTGTCGACGACCTCGTACACCATGTGGTGGAGGCCCGCCGGCCCGGTCGACCCGATATACATGCCCGGGCGCTTCCGAACTGCTTCGAGGCCCTCCAGAACAGTGATGTCCTTGGCCCCGTAGGAGGCCGATTCGGCCGCCTTCTTGGTCTTGGTTTCCTGCGCCAAGCCGCGCCCTCTTCCTCGTTGCCCGATGCGATGGTCGACTGGTTCCTGGGACCGTCCCCGAAGAGCGCGAAAGCGCTGGTCAGGATGGTAAAACCATGTCTCAGCGAGTCTACCAGCGAGAGGTCGCGATCCCTGTGATACTCGCGGGGATTTCGACCCTTCCTCGTGGTCGGTCCTGACCCCGTCGGACGAAGCGCCGCCGCCGCGGAACCGCTGCCCCACCACTAGTCATCGGAGCCCGTACCGGGCCTCACGCGAACTGTGATTCTATCGATCGAATCATCGTTCAATACATGTCGAGCACGCTCACACAAGCGCGCCGACTGCCATCGCAGCTCCGACGCCCAGACCGGGTCGTCGACAGCGATGATGAGTGCGCCATCGCGTACGGCCAACGGCTCGGTGTGCGCGGCCACGCGATCACCGACCACGTCGGTCCAGCGGCCGAAGACCGTTGCCAGCGTCTCTCCGCGCGACGACCCGAGGTGACGGAGAAGGTCGTCGAGGGCATCGCTGACCCTCCGCGGCTCACGCTTGGCTCCTTGTG
>JAAEOK010000123.1 GCA_024244705.1 Alphaproteobacteria bacterium | reverse complement strand
GTAGGGAAATCCCTTCTCACTCTTCATAGATCCTAAGGAAGGATAGTAACATAGTAAATAATACTAATTGTCTAACTACTACACTACGCGTCATTCGTGTAGTGGTTGGCGGTTGGAAAGAAGAGCCTCGTATCATTGATTCAAATACGAGAACCGCAACATGTGAACTTGTGCCAGTCATGCTGCCAGAGTACCAGCTTGGACCCCGGTCTGCTGCCTTCATTGCAGCTGCTGTAACCGCAACCAGCTTCCATGTCGCGGTTGAGTTGTATCCGGATCGAGAATACGTGACTCTTCCTTAACCGCCAACTACTACGACAGTTGCTGCCTGTGTAGTAGTTGGCGGTTAAGGAAGAGTCACGTATAGAACCTGGTACCATAAACACAGAATTGAGAGTGGCGAACCCACGGCCAAATGTAATATGTGAGCTCTACACATGTGTTTGTCCCCAAAACTATTACACCAGCTCCCATTATAGCAGATCCTTCCTCAAAGTGTACGTCCTCATAGTCAGTTGTCTCAATACTCGCGCCGACCACCACATTGGATCCCACCTGTAGGATCATGCCCTTCATGCACCTAAAGAAGCAGAAGAGTGGGGGGTGGCGTGCAATTTGCTGATACAGGTTGGCTATACTCACCATCTAACTAGGCTGATACTAACCTGATGTTGGGATGCAATCATCATATTTCAACTGGAGGCACAGTCGTTGCAATACTTGCACCAGAGCTTAAGGGGGGCACCTTCGGGTGCACAGTTAGAGTGCACCATTGCACTACCATTATCTTTATCCCTGCCAGTGCAACAAACCCTTGGCATAGTATGCATTATTGAGAATTAATGGC
>JAAEOK010000122.1 GCA_024244705.1 Alphaproteobacteria bacterium | reverse complement strand
TGCTGCGAAGGTTTAGTGTGCCTTGATGTCGGTGCTGAGAAAAGATGTGTTGGTTGCACGCCACAAAATGGAACTTGTCATTCTTTGGAGGATTGCTGCGAAAATTACCGGTGTGATGATGGGGGAAAGTGCACTTTCTGCGGTATCAGTGCTACTTGTAATACGAGTGAAGACTGTGATGGGGCGCGCTACGCAGGAGGAAAATGCTGGGAAAATACGTGTCAGAACTGCAATATTGTAAAAGATAAATGTTCGGATGATGCTAATTGCTGTGGTACTTTAACGTGCTTCGCAGGCACAGATTCTACACCGACGTGCCAGCCCTGCACTTTAGAAGAACAACAATGTGGAAATGATTATCCAGATTGCTGCCCAGATTTAACGTGCTTCGGAGATACGTGTCAGGACTGCGTTAATAATGGTGATGCCTGTGCCGAAACCTCGGAATGCTGTGGTACTATGATGTGCTTCGCAAGCTCAGGTTCTACACCGACGTGCCAACCCTGCACTTTAGAAGAACAACAATGTGGAGAAAATTATCCAGATTGCTGCGTAAATTTAGTGTGCCGCGAAGGTAAGTGTCAGTGCGTTGATGAGGGTGGAACCTGTGACGAAACCTCGGAATGCTGTGGTACTATGACGTGCTTCGCAGGCACAGATTCTACACCGACGTGCCAGCCCTGCACTTTAGAAGAACAACAATGTGGAAATGCTTATCCAGATTGCTGCGCAGATTCAATGTGCCGCGAAGGTACGTGTCAGGACTGCGTTAATAAGGGTGAAACCTGTAATATCCACACCTCGGAATGCTGTGGTACTTTAACGTGCTTTACAGCCCTAGATTCTAGAACGACGTGCGAGCCCTGCACTTTAGTAAGCAATCACTGTGGAGAATATTTTCCAGGTTGCTGCCGAAATTTAACGTGCTACGAACGTACGTGTCAGGACTGCGTTGCTGAAAATCAACCCTGTAGTGGAGCCCACACCTCGGAATGCTGTGGTACTTTAACATGCTTCGCACTCGCAGATACTAGAATGACGTGCCAGCCCTGCACTTCTGTAAGCAATCCATGTGGAGAAAATTATCCAGATTGCTGCGCAGATTTAACGTGCTACGAAGGTAGGTGTCAGGACTGCATTAATAAGGGTGGACCCTGTAATAACCACACCTCGGAATGCTGTGGCACTTTAACGTGCTTTACAGCCCCAGATTCTAGAACGACGTGCGAGCCCTGCACTTTAGTAAGCAATCACTGTGGAGAACATATTCCAGATTGCTGCACAAATTTAACGTGCTATGAAAATGCGTGCCAGTTCTGCACTTCACTAAGCAATCAATGTGGAGATGATTATCCAGATTGCTGCCCAGATTTAACGTGCTTCGGAGATACGTGTCAGGACTGCGTTAATAATGGTGATGCCTGTGCCGAAACCTCGGAATGCTGTGGTACTATGACGTGTTTCGCCCCTGCAAATTCTCCTGCATATTCGTGTCAACCCTGCACTATAGGAGACCAAAACTGCGCATGGGGTATTCCAGACTGCTGCCAAGGTTTATCGTGCTACAACGGTACATGTCAGCACTGCGTTCGTGAAACAGCACCTTGTGAAAACGAGGAGGATGCTGTGCTGTGCTGTGGTACTGCGTTGTGCTTCACAGCACCAGATTCTTCAGTGACGTGCCAGCCCTGCACTGCACTACACTACAGGTGTGGAGAGGATTTTCCGAACTGCTGTGATACTATGACGTGCTTCGGAAGTATGTGTCTGTCCTGCGTTAATCTAAATGAACCCTGTGGAGTCGTAACCTCGGAATGCTGTGGTGATATGACGTGCTTCGAAAATACGTGTCAGGACCACTGCAGTATTGTAAGTCATTATTGTTTGGATGATGCTGATTGCTGTGGTACTTTAATGTGCCACGCAGATAAGTGCGAACTGTGCACTTCACTAAGCAATCAATGTGGAGATGATTATCCAGGTTGCTGCCCAGATTTAACGTGCTTCGGAGGTACGTGTCAGGACTGTGTTAATAATGGTGATGTCTGTGCCGAAACCTCCAAATGCTGTGGTACTATGACGTGCTTCGCAAGCTCAGGTTCTACACCGACGTGCCAACCCTGCACTGTAGAAGACCGATACTGCTCACGGGATATTCCAGACTGCTGCCGAGGTTTATCGTGCTACAACGATACATGTCAGCACTGCGTTCTTGAAACAGCACCTTGTGAAAACGAGGAGGATGCTGTGCCGTGCTGTGGTAATGCGTTGTGCTTCGCAGCACCAGGTTCTTCAGTGACGTGCCAGAACTGCACTATGGAAAACCACCAATGTGGAGAGGATTATCCGAACTGCTGTGATACTATGACGTGCTTCGGAAGTATGTGTCTGTCCTGCGTTAATCTAAATGAACCCTGTGGAGCCGTAACCTCGGAATGCTGTGGTGATATGACGTGCTTCGAAAATACGTGTCAGGACCACTGCAGTATTGTAAGTCATGATTGTTTGGATGATGATGATTGCTGTGGTACTTTAACGTGCTACGCAGATAAGTGCAAACCGTGCATTTCACTAAGCAATCGATGTGGAGATGATTATCCAGGTTGCTGCCCAGATTTAACGTGCTTCGGAGATA
>JAAEOK010000121.1 GCA_024244705.1 Alphaproteobacteria bacterium | reverse complement strand
TAATGCCGCCAGTTCCCGGTTTAGGGAATACATTCCTCTGGAACCCAGGCCCTTAAACTGGAGTGATATGGTCGAAGCGGCCTACAAGCTGAGGCCAACGCTCCATATTAGCCAGAAAAGCTGGGTGGAAGCCTGCGCCCTGCTTGGGCGCACCGGGGCAACCATTTGCCTTCTTCTCACCGACCAGGCAACGCTACGCGATGAAAACCCTGTGACCAAGCCAGGAGCTTACTTTTACGCCATGCTCAACAAGGCCAAAGCCGGAGAGCTGCGCCTGCATAGTTCAATTTTTGGGATTTTGAAAAAGGATGAGGAGTAGGGGGGCTAACTCGATTAAATATGTTTCATTTACATACAATTCAATACATTTCTATGCAATATGCCAATTGCCTTATTAAGTCAAAGAAGGCTGATAGCGTTCAATTTGAATCTTATCGACCGTATCTTTCATTCGAGACACATCATAAGCAAGCTGCATCCTAAGCCAATGCTCTGGCGTACTGCCAAAGGCTTTAGACACACGAATAGCCATTTCCGGTGATATAGAGGCTTTGCCGT
>JAAEOK010000120.1 GCA_024244705.1 Alphaproteobacteria bacterium | reverse complement strand
GGATCTGCTATAAGGGGAGCTGGTGTAATAGTTTTGGGGACAAAACACATGTGTAGAGCTCACATATTGCATTCGGCCGCGGGTTCGCCTCTCTCAATTCTGTGTTTATACTACCAGGTTCTAATATATACGATGGTACAGTTCTAGGCACATTTTCCACGATTTGCGAGGCCACGACAGTTTCACCTTGATGTCCAATGAACATCCAATGCAAGATTGCAGCAGTGCACCAGGCGTATGATGCTGCAAGATATCCATAGCCGACAAAATTGTGAAACCCTTGCCTATCTGCAACTCAGGGTGTTCCTCGTGAAGCACATGCAGAGAAGCAACAATGCGAACAGCCTTGAGGGAGTCCCCACCACTTTCAAAAAAGTCGCTGGCCATTTCCATACCCTCACTCTGGAGTTCCTTCCGATAGATTGCGAGGACCACTTCTTCCAGTGGAGAATTGGGAACCACATGGTGTCCATGAGAGCTTCTGGTGCCACCACTTCTGTGTGCAGCTTTGCTCTCAACCAAGAGACTAAGAAGGGCATGATGATCTGCCTTGCCAAACGGTGTGGTTGGGATGAAGTCCACGGAAAGTACCACAGAAGGGACCATGTAAGGCGGCAGCACCTTGGAAACACCAAACTTAACAGCAGAAGTGTCCATACTCTCAGGTGTCACAAAGCCCACCAGGCTCTGTTCATGCACCAACACCACCGCTCGGGTGATATATGAGTTCACGGATCGCAGAGCTGTCTCAACCTCACCCAGCTCCACACGTTGGCCTCTGATTTTGATTTGCCCATTATTTCGCCCAACGAAGAAAATGGATCCATCGGGAAGCAGTTTGACCATGTCTCCGGTCTTGTAGATGT
>JAAEOK010000119.1 GCA_024244705.1 Alphaproteobacteria bacterium | reverse complement strand
CCGCGTCTTCAACTCATACGACGACATCGTCGACCACTGCTGTGACGCCTGGAACAAGCTCATCGATCAGCCCTGGAAAATCATGTCGATCGGACACAGGCAATGGGCACATAGGTCATGATCAACGGGATTTGGTATTAGGTCCGGCCGTAGGCGTCCTCCAAACGGACGATATCGTCTTCGCCGAGGTAATCACCCGATTGAACCTCGATCAGCTTCAGCAGCCCCGGACCCCGGTTCTCGAGGCGGTGAACGGCGCCCAACGGGATGAATGTCGACTGGTTCTTGTCAAGTTCGAAGGTCTCATCATCGCAGGTGACGATTGCCGTACCCTCGACCACGATCCAGTGCTCGGCGCGATGCGCGTGTTTCTGCAAGGAAAGCCGGCGGCCCGGGTAAACGGCGATCCGTTTGACTTGAAAGTTGGTATCGAGATCGATCCCCTGATAGTAGCCCCATGGGCGATAGACCCGACTATGTACGGACGCCTCCGGCCGCTCGTCGGTCTTCAGGCGCTCGACAATCGACTTTACATCTTGAGCCCGTTCCAGGGGGACGACGAGCACCGCATCGCCGGTCGCCACGACCGCCATATTGTCGATCCCGGTCGCCGTGACCAGCTGCCCGGACGCGTGGATGTACGAACGGGTCACACCCTGAACGATGACGTCGCCGGTCAAAACGTTTCCGTTCTCGTCCTTTGGACCGATTTGCCACAGCGACTGCCAGGAGCCAAGGTCGTTCCATCCCAAGTCTGTTTCGACGATAAAGGCGTCGTCAATGCGCTCCATGACCGCATAATCTATTGAATTTGAGGGGCTTTTTGAGAATTCGTCCGGATCGAGCCATAAGAAATCGATATCCTGCCGGGCTTCACGCAGGGCTGCACTCGTCGCTGCCGCTATCTCCGGCTCGAGTTGTGCCAACTCGCTTAGGTAGCGCTGCGCTGAAAAGAGAAAGATCCCCGCGTTCCACAGATGGTGGCCGTCGGCGACGAGTTCCTCTGCGGTTTTCCGGTCTGGCTTTTCGACAAATCGGCGAAGGTGAAAGACACCGTCGGAACCGGAGACCAACTCTCCGCGATGAAGGTATCCGTAACCGGTTTCGGCCCGATCGGGTGCAATGCCAAAAGCCACCAACCCACCGGCACGGGCCGTCGCTTCCCCGCGCGCGACCGCGTCCATCAAGTGGCCCGGCTTGTCGATCGCGTGATCCGACGGCAGGATTAGGATGACCGCATCGTTATCGGATTTCAGCGCCAACTCGGCGGCGGCGGCGGCGGCCGGCGCCGTGTTCCTGCCTTCCGGCTCGACCATGATGATCGCCTGCTCGACGCCGATTTCTCGCAATTGCTCGGCGACGATGAACCGGTGCTCATGATTGCAGACCACGATCGGCGCAGTGAAACGGTCAAAGTCCAAAACCCGCTGCGCCGTCATCTGCAAGAGGCTGTACTCGTCCAACAGCGCCAGCAGCTGTTTCGGATACAGTTCGCGGGACTGGGGCCACAGGCGCGTCCCCGCGCCACCGGAAAGAATTACCGGTTGAATCTTGTCTTGTCGGTCCGTGGTCATGGCGGGTCCAGTCTGCAAATCTTGCCGCCATTTACAATGTGAAAGGTTTGAAAGTCAGTGAATCTGGGATTTTGGATTGAACGCGTCTTGCGACCCATCACCGACGAAATTGAAGGCGATAACAGTCAGGAAGATCATTAGCCCAGGCCAGACTGCCAGACTTGGTGCGGTCCAGACCAATTCCTGCGCGTTCGTCAGCATGTTGCCCCAGCTTGGAATAGGCGGCTGGATGCCAAGCCCGAGGAAGCTCAAGACCGATTCCAGCAGGATTACGTTGCCGACCGACAACGTCGTCGCGACGATGATCGGCGATACGACATTTGGCAGGACATGGACCCACATGATGCGACGGTTGGGTGCGCCCAGGGCGGTCGCGGCTCGGACGAATTCACGCTGTCGAATGGAGAGCGAAGCGCCACGCGCCAATCGGGCAACCGTTGTCCAGCCGACCAGGGCGATCAAGACGATTATTCGATAGAGACTGGCATCCTCCGAGCTGACCCATGCCTCGGGAAGACCAAGTTTCGACAGGTCGACCGCCGCCAAAACGATCAACAAGGGCAGGAGCGGGAGCGAAATCACCCCATCGGTCAATCGCATCAGAATGTTGTCCAACCGGCCGCCATAATAGCCGGCAAACAGGCCAATCGTGGTACCAATGATCGCCGCGGCGCAGGCCGCGGTCAGACCCACGAGCAAGGATATCCTGCCGCCATAGAGCAGTCGCATGAAGAGGTCGCGCCCCAACTCATCGGTGCCAAGCGGATGGGCAAGCGAGGATCCCGCCAGTCTGTTGAAGAGATCGATATCGTCGGCACCGATACCGGTGACTGCTTCGATTGCCGGGGCGAAAATTGCCAGCATGGCCATGACGCAGAGCAAGAGAAGGCTGCTCATGGCAACCGGATTTCGCCGGAACCGGCCCAAAGCCATTCTGGCCGCCGAACGCGGTGGTCCAGATGGCATAGCCGCCACTGCGGCTTGCGTCGATCCGCTCACGGCGCGGCCTCCTGCGCACGGAAGTTTATGCGCGGGTCGAGAACCGTATAGGCGATATCGGCAAACAGATTGGCCATCAGAACGACGAAGGTGGCGAGCAGGAGTCCGACCAGGGCCAGATTGAAGTCATTGCCCATGATCGAGTCATAGATCAGCTTGCCCATGCCCAAATAGGAAAACATCGTTTCCGTTA
The DNA here is from genome assembly GCA_024244705.1 of Alphaproteobacteria bacterium. Taxonomy (NCBI): domain Bacteria; kingdom Pseudomonadati; phylum Pseudomonadota; class Alphaproteobacteria; species Alphaproteobacteria bacterium. The sequence goes on along the minus strand of JAAEOK010000119.1, from coordinate 46,660 downwards.
TCAATGCGCCGGAAAAAAGTGTGCCGAAATCGAGCGCTATGATGGTCACGATCGGAATCAGGGCATTAGGAAGGGCATGGTGGATGACGACACGGGCCATGTTGGCCCCTTTGGCCCAGGCGGTCCTTATGTAGTCCTGGCCCAGAGCCTCGCCCATGGCCGCGCGGGTATAGCGGGTATAGCCTCCGATACTGGCCAGCGATAGCGTCATGACCGGCAGGACCAGGTACGTCAAACGGTCAAATCCGCCGCCCATCGCGGCGTTTCCCATACCGCCCGCCGGAAGCCAGCCAAGGGTCACCGAGAACAGCATGATGAGCAAAAGTGCCAGCCAGAAGGGTGGGGTCGAGATACCGGCGAAGGCGACAAAATTGATCGCGTAATCGGCCGCGCTATCGCGCCGAATTGCGGCGATCGTTCCAATTGGCAGCGCGATCGCCAAGGTCACCGCGAAGGCCACGCCCATCAGAACCAAGGTATTGCCGAGGCGTGGCAGAAGGACGTCCATCACCGGCTTGGCGTGGAGCCGCGAATAACCGAAGTCGCCTCCAAGCGCATTTACCAGCCAGGCCAAATAGCGCTGCGAGAAGGGACGGTCGAGCCCGTATATGGCTTTCAACCGTTCGGCGTCGGCGGGTGTCAGATTGGGGTCGGCGCTGATCATGAGATCGATGGGGTCACCGGGCATCAGCCCGATCAACCCGTAGATCACAAAGGACATCGCTAGAAGAACGACAAATGCCTGAACGATTCGATGAACAAGAAATCGCATCATTGCGGAAAGAGCCTATCTGCCGAAACACCGAATTTCATCATCGGTGCTCGAAGGGCCCGATCTTGATGTCGGCGGATAGGGCAATGCAACGTATTCCAGACCCGTTGCGACTTGCCCACGACTTAGTTGTCGGCCGACCAGTGTTCGATCCAATTGGTCGTCGGATACTGATGGCCGGTGGGGATCACGCCCTTGAGCCATTTCGGCAGGATATACGGGTTGGCGCGAAAGTAGAGGGGCAATACCGGCAAATCGGTCGCGTAGAGACGCTGCAAATCGCTCCACAGAGCCCGGCGCTTGTCGCGGTCCAACTCGACCTCGATATCGTCGATCAGCCGATCCATCTCCGGATTGCTGTAGCCGGTGTAGTTTTGCCCGGCGAAATTGTTTTCCTGGCTCGGTATCTGGTCTGATTTCAGGGTCGAAAGCGGAACGTTTTCCGGGGCGCTAATCCAGGCAAACATAGCCATTCCGTTGAACTTTCGCCGCGTGACCGTTTCGCCGAAAAACACCCGCGCCGGTTCGTTTCGGATTCGGATATCGGCGCCGATCTTGCGCAATTGTCCCTGGATGACCTGCTCGACCAGCTCACGAACGCGATTTCCCGCCGTCGTCATCAGGTCGAGCCGCAGCGGTTCTCCATTGGAATTGATTCGGGTGCCATCGGGACCCGGTTTCCAGCCCGCCGCCTCCAGGAGTGCGGCCGCCTTGTCGGGATCATAATCATAAATCGGGATGTCTTCCTCGTAGACCCAGTCGAGCGGACTGACGCTCGAATGGGCGACCGGTTGTTTGCCGGCGAACAATTGCTCGCTGATCGCTTGGCGGTCGATGCCGTGCAATAGGGCGCGGCGGACGTTGGGGTCTTGAAGAATCGGATCGTCGAGGTTCAGGTCGATATGCTCGTAGACCAGACCGGCCTTGTACTGAATATCGAAATCCGCGCCATAGCGTTTCTCGAAGGCAAGCGCCTGATCGAGACTGAGCCCCAGCTCGCCGGCCACGTAGTCGACCGCGCCGGACAGTAGGTTGGCTTCCAATGCCGCTGTGTTCTCGACGACCCGCGCGACGATGCGCTGAAAATGGGGCGGATCGTCGTACCATGTTTCGTTCGGGACCAGGACGACATGGGATCCCGGTACGACCTCATCGATACGGTAGGGGCCGAAATAGAGTCCGGGATTGGTCGTATCGGTATCGTAGGCTGTCCGATTCTTGTATTCGATCGGATCAGCGAATTTCGGTCTTTCGAGATGGGCGGGGAGGATATCCAGCCCGCTCAGGTCGTTATAGTTGAAGGTCACGCGATCGACGTGAAGAACGAACGTTTTGTCGTCGACGACATCCACACCGAGGATGCGACGAAAGGCTTCGGCGTTGCTGACTCCGCTCTGCGGGTCTCGACCGACCTCCCAGGTGAAAACCATGTCGTCGGATGTGACCGGCGTGCCATCTCCCCATCTCGCGTCGGGGTGGATTTGGACGGTTAGCGCGATTCCCTGCTTGCCGTCGGGCAGTTCTTCGATCGTGGCCAATCCGTTCTCGAGCGTGGGCAATTCGGTGCAAAGAAGACAGACCAATTCCCAGTTCGCGTCATAAACGGTGACCGAGCGCCGAGTCATCGCCAGGATATAGCTCTTGGCGAGCATCGAATCGATCATCGGGTGGAAAGTGGAGGGGAACTGAGTGATACCAATGACCAAATCGTCCTTGGCGGCGCGGGCGATTCCCGTCGCGACGACTAAGATTGCGGCTGTCAAAATAAACAAACGTCTCGACATCGTCTTACCTGACCCCGTATTTCGTCTCGTCGCCGGGCTTAATGCGGATTTGAGGCGACATTGGGGCCTTTGGGGCGGGGACGGCTTGGATGGCGCGGCCCGGACAGATTTCAACGCTACTGGCTTGCACCGCCATGCGCCTCCGACCAGCGCTCGGGGTCGCGCAGGAATGATTCGACCTCTGTTAGCGTTGCCTCTGAGAATTCGCTTTTCGTTCGCGCCGCAGCCAGGACGTCCCACCATGTCGCGAGACCATGGAGCGCCACGCCGATCTCGGCCAGCCGCTCAAAGCTCGCGGGGAATATTCCGTAGTGAAAGACCACCAAGCAATGATTGACGGTGGCGCCCGCCGACCTCAGGGCCTCGCAAAAAGCGATCTTGCTTCCGGCATCGGTCGCCAGATCCTCGACCAATAGGACGCGCGTACCATCGTCGAGGTCACCCTCGATCTGCGCCATCCGGCCGAAACCCTTGGGCTTTTTGCGCACATAAACCATTGGCTTATCGGTCGCCGCGGCAATCCAAGCGGCGAACGGAATGCCAGCCGTTTCGCCGCCCGCGATCACATCGATGTCGTCGCGACCAATGTCACGGTCCAACAGCCCCACCGCCATCTTCGTAATTTCGCGTCGCTCGTCGGGAAATGAAATGATCTTGCGGCAATCGATATAGCTCGGACTGGCCCGGCCGGACGTCAATCTATAGGGGTCTTCAGGGCGAAAATTGACCGCGCCAATGTCGAGCAAGATGCGTGCCGTCGCACGCGCAACGTCGGCCGGATCCATGTAATCGATCGTGTAAGCCATGCTTTTTTTTAAGGGCATTCAAGAATTAGCGCAAACGTTTGTGCCCGCTCAGAAAGATGTGACGCGAACCAAGCGACGCAATTGGTCAAGCTCAGTTCATTCGGCGGCGGTGGTATCGGTCTCCCGCGAATGTTTCGAAGATCTCCGTGACGGCGGGGTGACGAATTGGCGCGGCACTTTCATCGGGTTCCAGGTTTCGTTCCGCAACATAGGTCGTTTGGTCGGTGTCGTGTACAAGGACGTGATACCACGGTTGATCCTTCGGCGGCTGGGTCCGTGCCATCATGGCGTACCATTCGTCGCTGAGTTGAAACCCGGGATCGGCGTCGGCAATCACACCGCGATAACCAAACAGTCGGTGCTGGATCAATTGTCCAATCTCGAATTTCGCGCTCGCCGCCATCCAATCACTCCTGTCGTCGGCAAACCTTAGCACGAGACACGGATGTCATTGCGTTCCCGATAGCGAAGCGCGCTGCGGTACCTTGTCTCGATTGCGCCAGGCGCCGCTTCTCCTTACGCTGTGCGGCTCGGAAACGGAGTGTCGCGGCCATGGCAGATGTCATACTTGTCGAGCGAAATGATGATATTGCGACGGTTGTCCTAAACCGTCCGGCAAAGATGAACGCCCTCAACAAGCCGATGTGGGCCGGCATCGGCGACGCGTTGAGGGACTTATCCAAAGACGACCAACTCCGCTGTATTGTCATCCGCGGTGCCGGCGCCACGTTTTCTCCGGGCGCGGATATTGCCGAGTTCGAATCGACCCGGGCGAATAGTTCCCAGGCGGCCGAATATGGCGAACTGATGCACCGGGCGATGTATGGAATTCGAGATTGCAGGCATCCGACGGTGGCCTTGATCGAGGGTGTATGCGTCGGTGGCGGGCTCGAGCTCGCCTCCATGGCCGATATTCGGATTTGCGGCGTGTCGAGCCGTTTCGGCGTGCCGATCAACCGCATCGGTGTCGTGATGCCGTATCCTGAGATCAGCGCGCTGATCGATCTGGTGGGCCGGGCGACCGCCCTTGAGATTGTCCTGGAAGGGCGGGTTTTTGGCGCTGACGAGGCCGAGGAGAAGGGGCTGGTGACTAGGGTCGTGCCCGACGACAAAGTCGAGGAGGAGGCCTATGGAACGGCCCGCCGAATCGCCGACGGTGCGCCCCTCGTCAATCGCTGGCATAAGGAATTCGCGCGCCGCCTAATGGATCCCCGACCGGTGACGGAGGCCGAACTGCGCGAGTCCTATGCCGCCTTCGATACCGAGGATTATCGCGCTGCCTTTCGAGCTTTTCTGCGAAAGGAACGGCCGGTCTTCAAGGGCCGCTAATATGGCCGGTCCGCTAACTGGGATGCGGGTGGTCGAGGTCGGCCACATCATGGCGGGACCGACCTGCGGATTGATGCTCGCCGATCTCGGCGCCGATGTTATCAAGGTCGAAAAGATACCCGGTGGCGACGATATTCGGCGCGCCGTGCCGCCGGCGATCGACGATGTCTCGGCGGCGTTCCTGATGATGAACCGCAACAAACGCGGTATCGCCATCGACCTCAAATCGACTTCGGGTCGCGAAATTTTCTTGCGTCTCGCCGCCGCCGCCGATGTCGTGGTCGAAAATCAGCGAACGGGCACCATGGACCGCCTCGGCATCGGCTATGAAACTCTAAAAAGTGTAAATCCGGCGTTGATCTATTGTGCGATCTCCGGATTTGGGCAAACCGGACCGTACGCGGATCGGGGCGGATTCGATCTCATAGCACAGGGCATGAGCGGCCTCATGAGCATAACCGGCGAGGGCGACGGGCGCCCACCGGTAAAGGTCGGTGCGCCGATGACCGATATCACCGCTGGGGTTCTGGCCGCGATGGGCGTTCTCGCAGCCTATACACACCGTCTCAAAACCGGTGAGGGGCAAATGATCGATACCTCGCTCTTCGAGGCGGGAATCATTCATACCTACTGGCAGTCGGCTATTTGTTTTGCGACAGGAGTTTCACCGGGACCCATGGGATCGGCCCATCCGCTTATGGCTCCTTATCAGGCCTTTGAAACCGCCGACGGGTGGGTCACCATCGGTGCCGCTAATCAAACGAATTGGAAGCGTCTTCTGGAGGTTCTGGGCGCGGAGGCCCTCGACGAGGACCCGCGCTTCGCCGAAAACGCCGGGCGGATGGAAAACTTGCCAAAACTCGTCGAACTCCTGACCGACTATTTCAGACAGCGAACGACGGCGGATTGGCTGGAGCGATTGCGCGAGGCAGGCTTGCCGGCGGGTCCTGTTCTCGACATTGGGCAAATGCACGAGGATCCCCAAACGATCGCCCGTGAAATGGTGACGAGTTCGGTTCACCGCCGGCTGGGCGAGGTGAAATCGATCGGATCGCCAGTGAAATTTACGCGTACCCCATCCGAAATCGCGCGCCCGGCGCCGGATTTTGGCGAACATACGCGGGAGGTCCTCGGCGAATTGGGTTATTCGAACGAAGAGATCGGGCATTTCGCGGCCGAGGGCGCGATTGATACCGGTCTGCCGTCTGACGGCTTAGTTTCGCCTCAGGACTGATCCGCTGCGGAGCCCGAAGGCGCCGGCCGAGCCGGCGCGGCCGAAGAGTGGCGAACTGGGGCTTATGCGCGTGCCCGGCATGTAGCGGCCGGCGTCCTGGTCGGGGATTGGACGGTAACGCCGCGCGCGGCCCTCGGCGGCACTGACCGCGCCCTGCGGCCGCAACTCCGGTCGCAACGAATCCGTATGGCCGGTAAACCGTGGTTTCCCTGTCATATCCAGCGTGCGTTGCTCGGCCGGGGAAAAGCTCGGTCGTGGTGGAACAACGGGCGTACGTATGGAGCGGTCCTCTCGATAGGGCCGGTCGATACACCGGAAGTGGTCCGATTCCGCATAGCACCCGCCGCGCACGCTGTCGGCCGGCGCCGGCGCCGTCACAATGACGCAACAGGCGAGAGCCATGAAGACAAGGGTTGTGTATTTCATCCCGCTAACTCCCATGCGACGACATGATGGCACTGGTCAGGCATCGTCGTCGCGCTCCGTCGAATCGGCGCCCGGAATCCCATCGGGCGCACCGCTGCCCCTGACATATCGATATATACCATGGCCGAGAGCGATTAGATGATCGTGTTGGTCGTGAACCTCGATGGAGGCGGCGAATAATCCACGACCGCCGCCGCGCCGCCGCGCCGTGATTGCCAAGCGTTCGTCGTGCCCGGCAGGGCGAAGGAACTCTGTTGTCAAAGAGACGGTTACGCACATACGTGTGCGGCCGGGATAGGGACAGAACGTGCCGCAATAGCCTCCGGCGGCATCGATCGCCGTCATCAATACGCCGCCGTGTACGGCACCGCGCCTGTTCATGTGGTCGTCGCGAACATCGAGTTCGACGAGAGCATAGTCGTCCCGCCATTCGACCAAACGGTAACCGACTCGCTGATTGAACGGGCTACGATCGCGAATCAGATCTTTGGAATCGGGGTGCCCTTTGTCGTCATCCACCGGCGCAACTATTCCTCTAATCCAGCAACTTTCTTATTGATCGCGGAGATCAGGCCATCGAAACCTTCTCGTTTCATGACCGAAGTAAATTCGGAGCGACGTGTTGCGAGTTCGCTGATCGATCCCTTCAAGTAGATGTCGATAATACGCCAATCTTCGCTATTTTGGCGCATCAGATAATTGATATCGACCGGATCACCCTTCGAATCGATTATGTTGGTGAGGACAAGCAAGTCGCCGCGATCGGTCTGACTTTCGCTAAGGACCTTGAATTGTTCGCCGGAATATTTGTCGAATCGGGACGCGTAGGTCGCTGCGCTTAGCCGTGTAACCGCGTCGATCAGAACGACCCGCTGATCGTCGGTCAGTTTTTTCCAGTAGCGCCCGACTGTGAATTGAGCGATATACGGCATGTTGAATGTGTCGCGAATCGCCGGTTCGAGGAGTTCAAACCGACCGCTGAAACCCAATTCATCGGCTCGGGTCCATGCGTCATGAAGGACGTCGTAATAACGCTCGATCTCACCGGATGGTGTGTCCTGTGCCAAAATGACGGCCGGATTGCTGAACCCTAGATAGGTCGCCGCGGTAACGGCGAGACACAAGTTCTTGAGCACGGATCTCCCTCCTCTAAAAACAGCGAGCGGTCGATACTATGTGTGCTCTCACTGAGTTCGGTGCAAGTTGTGAATAAGGAAAATGCCTGACCCTTCCGTCAAATCGCCGACAATCCGCGTCGGCGCCCTGGTTGATCTGCATCTGAGCGAGCTAGCTGGAGGGCATGTAAAGTGCTGGGAGCGCTTGGCGGAGGCGGCGGCGCAATTCAGCGATTATCTTGATCTAACCGTGCATTTCTCCGGCGATCGCGATGAGCGTCGGATCGTCGCGTCCAATGTTCGGTTTGTCATTCACCGGCCGGTCCTGAGCACCGCACGCGTACCATTTCTTGGTGATACGCCCGATCACACGGATTTGGCGCCACGGCACGCTGGGCTGCGCCGCCAATTGCCGAATTATGACGTTATTCACGCGACGGACGCGTATTTCGCGTTTGCCAAGACGGCCCGAGCCTATGCCCATCGGCGCGGTGTGCCGCTGGTAAGCTCGACCCACACCGACACGCCGAAATACACCAGTATCTTCACCCGTAGCATGGTCGAACGCCTCGCCGGCCCGGGATATGTCGGGCGCTACCTGCTCGACCGGCTGGAAGTTCATGAACGCGCCGCAGCCTCGATGAGTGCCGCGCTCGACAGCTATATCTCTGCGTCGACATATGTTTTGGCTTCCAGCGATGCCGATCATCGACGGGCCCTGAAATTGCTGCCGGAGTCTCGCGTCGGTCGACTCCGGCGCGGTATCGATAAGGATTATTTTCATCCGAAATGGCGCGATCGTGCGGTGATCCGCGAACGCTTCGGGATTTCTCCAGATCAGCTGCTGGTACTCTATGTCGGTCGGGTGGATGCGAGTAAGAACGCAATGGTGCTAGCGCGAGCGGTACGCCTTCTCGTCGATGAGGGGCTCCCGATCCACGCCATGTTCATTGGGCGTGGCTCCCAACGGGGCGCAGTTCGGGACGTGCTCGGCGAAAGGGCAACCTTACCGGGTCCGCTCAGTCAAGCCGATCTGCGCGTTGTCTATGCGAGCGCCGATTTGTTCGTGTTCCCGTCGACGACCGAGCTGACGCCGAATGTCGTCGTCGAAGCCAAAGCCAGTGGCCTGCCAATCATAGTTTCGTCTCGTGGCGGTTCAAATGCGATGGTTGCGCGACACCAACATGACGGCCTCTTGGTCGATGAAATCGAACCGCGGACATGGGCGGATGCAATAAAGAGCCTCGGCTGCGATGTCGAGCGTCGCCGTCAGATGGCTGAAAGAGCCCGCCAAAACGTGGAATTGACTTGGCCATCGTGGTCGGATGTGTTGCGGCAAGACCTGCTGCCGGTGTGGAACCACGTGGCGAATCAGTCTCTAGCGCTGTCGCCGGCGTGACCATAGGTACGGTTTTCCAGCAACCACCAAATTGCCAGCCCAGGAACGCCGAACAAGATCTCCCGAACTCGTCGCAGCAACGCCAGTGCCAAAGAAATTTCTGGCGATAGCCCGAGCATTGTACCGACGATCAAGAAACCGCCCTCTTGGGCGCCGAGGCCCCCGGGTATAGCGAAGGCCGCGCTTCGCACTGCCATGGTAATGGCGTTTATGATGACAGCGTCTGCAATTCCGCCAGGGTAGCCAAGGAGATTCAGACCGATCCATACCTCACCGGAGCCAATGACGAACGATGCCAGGCGAAGGGCGGCGCATGAGGCGAGGCGTGCGCGTTGGCGATAGATTGCATGCAAGGCATCATCAAGGCGCCGGGTTCCGCCAACCAAATTTGTCAGGCGGTCCGTCCCGACCAAACCTCCGATGCGGGCGGTGAGCTCGCCGGCACGGCCGATCATCCCGGCACGCTGCGCGAAGTAGAATCCAAGAATGAGAGCGAAGAAAATCAAGACGCCGACAACGATCGAGAAAATCTGGTCGTTAGCCTCGATCTTCCATACCAAGAGCGCCACGCCGATTAATGAGAAGGCCATCAGGGCAAACAGTCCCATGGTGACGTCGATTACGACCGAGGCACCGGCTTCGGCACCGCGGCAGCCTTCTTTTTGCGCCAGCCTGGCCCTGACGAATTCACCGCCGACCTGGGCCACCGGCATGAGATTGTTGACGGATTCGCTAATCCAACGGATCAGATACAGCATGCCGAAGGATGGCGCCGGGCGCTGCCGGATCAGCGTGGCCCATCCCATCGCGTCGGCGAAAAGTGGCAGCGCATGGTAGCCGACCAGCCAAACGATGCCCCACCCGGCCGAGAAAACGGCCGCGGAGATGTCTGAAAAACCGTAAACCCCGATTACGGCAACCGCCGCTGCAAGGCCGATTGCCAGCGCTATCACTTGAAACCGGTGCAAAATCCGTCTTTCGTGGCAATCAGGGTGCCGGGACCGCGGGAGCATAGACAGGTGCCATAATTGTTGTCCACCTCCCGCTGTTTCGAACCGGGCCCATTGGGCTGTCCCACGAGTGCGGGCGCATTGGCACGCCGGCGGGCCAGAGACGCGGTCCCCGACTGGCGGTTCCGTCTCGTTGCAAATCTTCGCTTGACCTTTTTGTTGCAGTGCACAATATTCCTGGCCGATGGGTTTGACGGCAAACCCGGCGAAACCGAATTTTGATGAAATTTTGCAGAAAAGTGAAGCGGTTGAAGGCTTTAGGACGCGTGATTCCATTGGTGTCTTGGCCTCATTCGTGGTAGTCACTAGACGCATAAGAATTTGATCACGTTCATTCGCGGCTGTTTCAGTCGGCCGCCGCAAGAGCAGTGACTTTTTTCCATTCCGGATCGCACGATTCGGACGGGTGAGGGGATGGTTATGCGGGTTATTCTTGCTCAGCCGAGAGGCTTTTGCGCCGGGGTCGAGCGTGCGATCGAGATCGTCGAACGCGCTATCCGCCTTTACGGACCGCCCGTTTATGTGCGCCACGAAATCGTTCACAACAAACGTGTCGTCGAGGACCTGAAGGCGAAAGGCGCCGTTTTTGTCGAGGAATTGAACGAAGTTCCGAAGGGAGCAATCACGGTCTTCAGCGCCCATGGCGTATCGCAACGGGTCGAGGATACGGCACGTGAGCGAAGCCTGCCGGTAATCGATGCAACATGCCCGTTGGTTGCCAAAGTGCACAAAGAGGGGCAACGCTACGCGGAAAAAGACTACGAAGTCGTCCTGATCGGCCACGAGGGCCATCCCGAAGTCGAAGGAACGATGGGACGGATCCCGGGAAAGGTGCATCTCGTTTCGACGCCGCAAGATGTGACGACGTTGGAGGTATCGGATCCCTCCAAGCTCTCCTACGTTACCCAGACGACATTGAGTGTCGATGACACGCGGGAGGTTATCGAGGCACTCAAAGTTCGCTTCCCGAAAATCGTCGGACCCGATGTCAAGGATATCTGCTATGCCACGCAGAATCGGCAGGCCGCGGTCCGGGAACTCGCGCGCGAGGTCGATGTCATTCTCGTTGTCGGCGCCCAGAACAGCTCGAACTCGAATCGGCTGCGCGAGATCGGTACCGAAATGGGCGTGCCAAGCTATCTCATCGATGACGCGGCGGCGCTCGACCCGGCGTGGTTGAAGGGTGCGGACGCGGTCGGGATAACGGCCGGCGCATCGGCACCAGAGGACTTGGTGCAGGAACTGATAGGACGATTGCGCGCCTTGGACACCGGTATCGATGTCGAGGTGCTCGATGGGATCCAGGAAAACGTCCAGTTCAAACTGCCCGAAGAACTTCGCGACGTAGCGATGTAGATCGGTCTTGTAGACCGGAGATTCGGTTTTCCTTTTGCCGGGCCAATTGGTTAAACGCGTTAATCTTAGTAGGTGATATTGTGGCGGTTCCTTTGATACAGCAAGTTCGTGTCGGCGCTTATATCGTCAAGCAGCATGTTTTGGGAAACAAACGTTATCCCCTCGTGCTCATGCTTGAGCCCTTGTTCCGATGCAATCTGGCTTGTCCTGGATGCGGAAAAATCGACTATCCCGACGCGATCCTCAATCGTCGCTTGAGCGTTCGGGAGTGCCTCGATGCCGTCGACGAGTGCGAAGCCCCGATCGTCTCGATTCCCGGGGGCGAGCCGCTCATTCACAAGGAAATCGACCAGATCGTCGAAGGCATCGTCGCGCGGAAGAAGTTTGTCTATTTGTGCACCAATGCCCTGTTGCTCGGGAAGAAGCTCGACCTGTTCAAGCCGAGCCAATACCTCACATTCTCCGTGCATCTCGACGGTTTGGAGGAAGAGCACGACCGTGCGGTAAACCAGAAGGGCGTGTTCGAGAAGGCGGTCAAGGCGATCAAGGCGGCGCGCGATCGGGGTTTCCGGGTCAACGTCAACACTACCGTATTTGACGGCGTCACCGCCGATGACATCGCCTCGTTTTTCGACTTCGCGAACGATCTCGGTGTGGAGGGCATTACCGTCTCGCCCGGCTATGCCTACGAACGCGCGCCGGATCAGGAGCATTTCCTGTCGCGGCAGAAGACGAAGACTTTGTTCAGGGACGTCTTCCGCAAGGGGCGCGAGCGCGACGTCAAATGGCGGTTTAGTCAGTCGTCGATGTTCCTCGATTTCTTGGCCGGCAATCAAGAATACCATTGCACTCCCTGGGGTAATCCTACTCGCAACGTGTTCGGCTGGCAGAAGCCGTGTTATCTGCTCGGCGAGGGCTATGTGCCTACCTTCAAGCAGCTCATGGAAGAAACGGCGTGGGACCAGTACGGCACGGGTAACTACGAGAAATGTGCAAATTGCATGGTCCATTGCGGCTATGAGCCCACCGCGGTCAATGACACCATTCGTCATTCGCTGAGGGCGCTCGGCGTGGCTCTTCGCGGTGTGCGCACGGAAGGGCCGATGGCACCTGAGATTTCTCTCGAAGAGCAGCGCCCGGCCGAGTACGTATTCTCTCGCCATGTCGAGAAGTTCCTCGATGAGGCTCATGCGACGGAATCGGAAGCCGAGGCGGCGTCGGGGACGGATCGAAGCCACGCAGCATAACGGCCCCCAATGGGGTCCGGCGCGCTATGCCGATGCTCCGACGATTCGTTGCGCCGATGGGTGAATATCGCGAACCTCACCCTTCCGGAGTGCGCATCGCTTCCTGAATAAGTGGCGCGGCGAGCCGCAGGGCGGCCAGTGCACGCCGCGTTCCCAAGGCCAGTTTGATGAGCGGTAACAGCTCGCTTGGGCGGGTGATCAGTGATCCCATGACCGAAAACGGCCGGGTTCTTCCATCTTCGCCAAGACCAACGATCGCCGCATCGGGAACCTGACAGTCGGCTGCATCCGCCACCGCTCGCACGACCACGAACGGCAAGCTCGAAGCGGTTGCCATTTCGGCGACGATGTCGCTCTCCATATCGACCGCGGCGGCGCCGTACTTGCGGTAGAGCTCGGCCTTTTCTTCCTTTGTCCGAATTGCCACCGCGCTGCCGATGATGGGCGCAATCTGATAGGGCAATATACCCTTGGCGTTTGCGGACAATATGGGACGGCATCGCGATTCGGTTTCGTGTCGCGCGCCACCACTTCCGATCACCGAATCGGCAATGATGAGGTCACCCGGTTCGAACCTGGGGTCTAGACCGCCGGCCAACCCGAAACTCAGCAGCGATTCTACACCTGCCCGGCACAGTTTCTGGCATGCGTCACGGGTACGGTTTCGGTCCGCGCCGGTGACTTCGATCGTTAAATTTGCGGGTTCCGCGCCGAAACAACGAGCCTCGATAACCATACCGGTGATGACACCGATATTCATGACCGATCGAGGCGGACGGTAGGTTGCTACATGCCGTAGGCGACCGACTTATCGTTCGCCCGGCGAAGGTTGCGATAACGGGCCAACGCCCACAGTGGGAAGTACGCGCTGTAGCCATGGTAGCGGAGATAGAACACCCGCGGGAATCCGACCGCGGTGTACCATTGCTCGTCCCACTTGGTGCCTTGTCGGGGTGCCGTCATGAGGAAATCGACGCCGCGTTTTACCGTCTCGCTATCGACTTCACCCATTGCCATCAGCGCCATCAGCGCCCAGGCGGTCTGCGACGGCGTGCTCTCCTTGCAATCCCCTCGCCGATCTGCCCAATAGGTGGCGCCGTCCTCGCCCCAGCCGCCGTCCTCGCCCTGTTGGCCGCGCAGCCAGGCGATCGTCTTTTGAAGATAGGGCTGGTTGGGGTCCTCGCCGATCGCGTTCAAGGCGCAAAGAACAGACCAGGTCCCATAAACGTAGTTGGTGCCCCATCTGCCGAACCATGATCCATCCTCTTCCTGTTCGCGTATCAGGAAGTCGACCGCCTTGGCCACGGCGGGATGGTCGCGTGTATAGCCGAGCTGCGCCAGCATGCCCAAGCAGCGTGCCGTCACATCGGAGGTCGGCGGATCGAGAAGCGCCCCGTGGTCGGCAAACGGAATAGAATTGAGCTTGTAGTGTTCGTTATCTGCATCGAACGCGCCCCAGCCCCCATTTGCAGACTGCATGCCGAGCACCCATTCGGCAGCGCGGTCGATCGATTCCTTGTAGCGATCGGGGTCGGCACGGTGCAGCGCGAGCGCCACCACAGCCGAGTCATCGACATCAGGGTAGTGATCATTCCAATACTGAAACGCCCAGCCGCCCGGTCGCAGATCGGGGCGCTGCGCGGCCCAGTCGCCAACCACATCCAGTATTTGACGATCTCTGAGCCAATCGAGCGCGCGTCCGGTGGCGTCGCCGCGTCCACTGTCGCCCGCCTCCAACATTGCATGGGCGGCGAGGGAGGTGTCCCAAATCGGCGACACACAAGGTTGGCAATAGGCGCGGTCTTCGAATTCAACGAGCAGATTCTTGATCGATTTCTTCGCAATGATGAGGTCTGGGTGATCCTTGGGATAGCCGAGGGCATCAAGGGCCATGACGCTGTTGGCCATCGCCGGGTAGATGGCGCCGAGGCCATCCTCGCCGTTGAGGCGTTCGGCGAAGAAATCCACTGCCTTCTGGATTGCTCTTTTTCTTGGCCCCTTCGGGAAATGCGGCTCGACTTTCTGCAATGCACGATCGAGCAGCAGGAAGAACTCGCCGACCCAGGCGCCGGTCGGATTGAGGTTCCAGGTCTTCTCCTCTGCGGGCGGCGTGACGAACAACTCTTGAATGTGAATGCCGCGCGGGTTTCGAGCCTTGGGTTTGAGCGCGGTGAGCACGAGCAACGGGGCGATCACCGCTCGTGACCAATATGAGACCTTATCGAGGTGGAACGGGAACCAGCTCGGCAGGTGCATGATTTCCACCGGCATCACCGGCGTGCCGCACCACGGGATCTGATCGAACAGGGCGAGGGCAAAGCGCGTGAAGACATTGGCGCGTGCGGCCCCGCCCCGTGCCAGCACGGCTTCCCGGGCCCGCCGCATATGCGGGGCGTCGATGTCATCGCCGATAAGCTTGAGTGCGTAGTAGGCCTTCACGGTCGCGCTGATATTGAAGTCACCGCCATAGAACAAGGGCCACCCGCCGTGCTCGCCTTGGCCGTCGCGCAGGTAGACCGCAATCTTGTGCTCGAGCGCATCGTCGATTTCGTCGAGATAGTGCTCAAGCATGACGTATTCGGATGGAATCGTCGCATCCGCCTCAAGCTCATAGAGCCAATGTCCATCCGAAGCTTGGATATCATGGAATGCCGATCGAACCTCGGCGACAGTCCGGTCGACCGAATCCAGATCGTCCGCAGGGCGGCGCATTGCTTCATAGGCCGCTGCGCTTTGCATCGCCAACGCTGTCATCCCTGATAATAGGTCATAATTGTCCCCATCGGCGCCTTCAGTCGCCAATGACCCCTTCACGATCATCCTATGTGCCTATATTTGGCCGCAAAATCAAGGATTTCATCAAGTTTTTGCGATCACCGCCACGGCTGCGGCATTGCCGCTGCGGATGGCGCCCTCGATGGTTGCCGGCAACCCAGTATTTGTCCAGTCGCCGGCGAGAAACACGTTGCTCAGCGCGGTAACCGGCCCCGGCCGGCGACCGATGTTCGACGGCGTCTGGGCGAAAGTTGCGCGCTTTTCCTTGACGATCCGATAGGGCGGAATTGCCATGTCCACCAGGTCGAGCGCGCGGGTGACATCATTCCAAAGGCGCGTGGCCAGACTTTCACCATCCAAATCAATGACATGCTCGGCAGCGCTTACGGTGACAGAGACAACGCGATCCCGTACAAAAAGCCATTCAGCGGTGCCGCCGATGATGCCGAGGAAGGGAATGTCGTTGAGCGACAGCGCGTCGTCTTCCAGGTGAAAATGAGCATTGGCAATGGAGCGGCTCCCGACCGGCACAGTCAGGTCAGGAAGCAGAGAGGCCGCGACCGAGGGTGTAACGGCAAGAATGACGCTATCGCCGCCGGTAACTTCGATGTCTTCTTTCGAAAACCTCAGAGTGCCGAGCCGATTCTCCGTTTTCTCGACCTCGCGGAGGCGGGCATTGAAATGAACGGCCCGTCCGCGAGATTTGAGCGCCGAAACCGCAGGCCTCGCAAAGCTATTGGACAGCCCGGTTCGAGCGATGCAGGCTCGGCAAGCCTGTTCGCCGCGACCGAAGGTCTCCTTAAGTACGGGCCATAGCAGGGACGCCGCCGCCTCGTCCGCGCGCGCGTTCAGGATGGCAACCGTCAGCGGTTCCCAAAATCGCCGGAATGAGGGTTGTTGCGGATCGAAAACCTCGGCAACGGTCTCATTTTCGTCGACACTTCGTAATCGCAAGGCGCGGAAATAATCGGCCGCGGTCGTATTCGGCACGCGCATGCGCGGCGACAACACCCACCATGGAAGGCGGCCCCGGTTGGGGCGGATGGTCCATCTCGCGTCGTCGGCGAAGTCCACGAAGGGAAACGCCGCGCGTTCACTCGCGAAGAGGGTCCCGCGACTACCGACCTCGTCGAGGAAGTCCATCGCGGCATGATTGCCGCTGAGCAGCAGGTGGTTGCCGTTGTCGATTTCAATGCCGAGTACGTCATCGTGGTAGGACCGGCAGCGCCCGCCGGCGTGCCCCGCCGCCTCATAGACCGTGACGTCATGGCCGTGACGAGACAACCGGGTTGCGGCTGCAAGTCCGGCCAAACCGGCACCAATGATGTGGACCCTGGTCATCGATCAGCAGCCCGCTAAAGCAATCCGTACCGCAATCCAATCCACAACTTCTCCGGCCCGGACAGGGACCCTCGGTAACTCAGGTCTCGCCAGCCGCCGGCCATGAGTTTTTCGAGATAACGATGGTAAATCTCCTTCATGACGATCGCCGGCCGCATGGGTTGGCGGGCGCATTTTGCTAAAGCCGCATCGGCCTCGTCGAATCTTCGATCGGCGACGTCGGCCAAATCCCGACAGACATCGGGCAAACTAGGGTGGGATAGGACCGTACGCGGGTCCCGCGACCCAATCCCGTGTTTCAGCAAGAGCTCGGACGGCAGATACAGGCGATCCCGTTCCGCGTCCTCGAGGGGGTCTCTTAGGATATTCGTAAGTTGCAGTGCCTGACCGAGCGCGAATGCAACGTCTACGGCCTCGGGTTCAGTCGCGCCAAAGGCCTTAACCGACAACCGTCCGACGGCGCAGGCGACGCGATCGCAGTAATATTCCAACTCGGCCATGGTGGGGGCGCATACCGTTCGGGTTGCGTCCATTTCCATGCCTTCGATCAATGCCAGAAAATCGGCCTTTTCGAGATTGTAGTCGGAAAGCGGTCCGGCCAGAGCGCGTGAGATTGGGAATCTGGGTTGGCCCTCGTAGAGCCGGTCAATCTCATCACGCCATGCGTTCAACCGGGTAATCTTGTCGGCCGTGGGCGCCTCCTCGTCGGCGATATCGTCGATCTCCCGGCAGAACGCGTAAATGGCGAACATGGCATCGCGCCGCCTTTCGGTGAGCAATCGCATGGCCCAAAAGAATGACGTCCCCGACGCCTTGGTGATG
Source organism: Alphaproteobacteria bacterium (assembly GCA_024244705.1). Taxonomy (NCBI): domain Bacteria; kingdom Pseudomonadati; phylum Pseudomonadota; class Alphaproteobacteria; species Alphaproteobacteria bacterium. The sequence continues at coordinate 29,244 of JAAEOK010000119.1, read as the reverse complement.
CGGCGGACATGCTCTAGCGCCTCTCGATCAGGTGCGGTGCCGGCGGGTCTATTACCGGTGGAGTCGGATATCATGCGAGATGTTGTTGGTGGATTCGAGATAGGGTCCGCTTATTACTTCGCCGTCTCCAAAAACGCCAGCCCGCAGATGTGGGGGGCCGGGCCAAATATCGGAACCCCGGATACGGCCGCGTGAGGGTGGGGCGGTGCATCAAAAACCTTCGATATTGGTGTAGGTCCGGCCCTTCCAGGCCCCACCACGCCCCTCCCAGTGGCGCTTCGCAGAATCAATCGTCATCGCGGTGTATAGCAGGGCCACGAAGGGCAGAACGAGGCCATAGATAAACGGCAGCCGATATAGCTTGAGGGTCGGTGCATAGGTCATGATCATGATCGCCCACGCGATGACGCCGAACGCGATAGCTTGACCGGCGCCGAACATCAATCCAAGGACTATCGTCACCACCGGGCCGAGGTAGGTGACGATCAGTCCGAAAACCGTCCCAACCAAATAGAGGGGAGAGTAACGAAGCTGGGTATACGCGGTCCGGGCGACCATGTCCCAGATTTCGCCAATGCCGTCATAGGGACGGATGCTGCGTGAGTCTTCGGCCAATCCAATCCAAATGGTACCGGTCGCCTTGATCGCCGCCGCGAGCGTGCAATCATCGATCAACGCCGAGCGAATGCTCTGGATGCCGCCCACCCGCTCCAAAGCAGGTCGGCGTACCAGCATGCAGCCGCCGGCGGCTGCCGCAACTTTGCGCCCGCGCTGGTTGGCCTCGGGAAACGGGTATAACTGCTGGAAGAAATATACGAAGGCGGGAATCAAAAATCGCTCAATGCCATTCTTGCAATGCAAAAGTACCATCAACGACACCAGGTCATGACGTTCGAGCACGGCCTTCGAAGTCAGGCGGCGAAGGGCCAGTCGGTCGTGGGCGATATCGGCATCCGTGAGCAGGAAATATTCGACGCCGGACAGGTTTTGTGATGCCCAGGTCACGCCCTGATCAAGCGCCCACAATTTGCCCGACCAACCTTGCGGAAGAGATGCGCCTTCGATCATGGCAAATCGGTCGGGGGCGGCCATTTCGTCGGCTGCGCGCTGCGCGACTTCGGCCGTCCCGTCGGTGCTCCGGTCATCGACGACAACGACATTGAACTTCCCCGGATAGTCCTGGTTCAGAAGCGAGCGGACCGTTTCGCCAATGACATCGGCCTCGTCTCGTGCCGGTATGATTGCGGCCACCGCCGGCCATTGATCGAGCTCAGGTGGGTTTTGCGGTAAGCGTTGATCGGCGCGCCAGTAGCGCCCGTGAAAAAGCGCCAGATAAAGCCAGATCAGCAAGGAAAAAGCAGCAATCGCCGTCAGGCCTTCTGGCATAACGCTCCTGTCCTCGCTGGTTTGAGAGCAATGGTCCGGAGTTGGTCCCGCTCACAGCAGCAGACGGTCAGCCCCGAACAACCATCGACGACGTTTGACAGAACGACATTCAGGCTCGCACGGCCTTGATTTCCGATTGCCGGCCGAGCGCCGCCAGCGCGGTCTCGACAATATTTGGTGCTTTGAGCCCCGCTTCCTCGTACATGCCTTCGGGCGAGCCGTGGTCGATGAAATAGTCCGGCAGAATCATGGGTCGGATCTTCAGACCCCGATCCAACATGCCAGCCGTGCTGAGGAATTGGAGCACATGAGAGGCGAACCCGCCGATCGCACCCTCTTCGATGGTCACGATGATCTCGTGCTCCTTTGCCAACCGAATTATCAAGTCGGTGTCGAGGGGCTTGGCGAACCTGGCGTCGGCAACCGTCGTGCTGAATCCGCGCACCGACAGCTCATCGGCTGCTTCCAGGCACTCCTTAAGGCGGGCGCCCAAGGAAAGCAGAGCAATTGTGGTCCCCTCACGGAGAATTCGGCCTTTACCAATCTCCAGCGGAACGCCTTGGTCCGGCATCTCCACGCCGATGCCCTCGCCACGCGGGTAGCGAAACGCGGAGGGGCGGTCGTCGATCGCCGCCGCGGTCGCCACCATGTGTACCAACTCCGCCTCGTCGCCCGCGGCCATGACCACGAATCCAGGCAGGCATCCGAGATAAGCAATATCGAACGAGCCGGCGTGGGTCGGGCCGTCCGCGCCGACCAGGCCGGCGCGGTCGATGGCGAAACGGACCGGGAGCGACTGTATGGCGACGTCGTGAACGACCTGGTCATACCCTCGCTGGAGAAAGGTCGAATAGATCGCGGCAAATGGCTTCATTCCCTCGGTCGCCAGTCCGGCCGCAAATGTCACCGCGTGTTGCTCGGCAATGCCGACATCGAAACATCGGTCGGGATAGGCCTGGGCGAACAGGTCCAGTCCGGTTCCCGAAGGCATGGCCGCATTTATGGCGACGATCCGTTCGTCTTTCTCCGCCTCCTTGATGAGCGCGTTCGCAAAGACCTTCGTATAATTCGGCGCATTGGGCGCGGGTTTCTTTTGTTGCCCCGTTTCGACGTCAAACTTAGCGACCGCATGACCCTTATCGGCCGATTTTTCCGCCGGCTCGTATCCCTTGCCTTTGTGGGTCACGATATGGAGTAGAATTGGACCCTCGTCAGCATCACGGATGTTTTTCAGGATCGGCACCAAGTGATCCATGTTGTGCCCATCGATCGGGCCAACATAATAGAAGCCCATTTCCTCAAAGAGCGTTCCGCCGGTTACCATTCCGCGCGCATATTCTTCGGCGCGTCGCGCCGCCGTCTCGAGCGCCTTGGGAAATTTCTTGGCGACCTCCTTGCCGATGTGGCGGAGGGATTGGTACGACTTCGACGAGATCAGGCGCGACAGATAGGCGCTCATTGCCCCGACCGGCGGTGCAATGGACATGTCGTTGTCGTTCAGAACGACCAACAACCGGGACTGCAAAGCGCCGGCGTTGTTCATCGCCTCATAGGCCATGCCGGCACTCAGAGCGCCATCACCGATCACCGAGATTATGTTGTTGTCGCCGCCCAACAGATCTCGCGCGACGGCCATGCCGAGGCCGGATGATATGGAGGTCGAGCTGTGCGCGGCACCAAACGGGTCATATTCGCTTTCCAAACGCTTGGTGAAGCCCGAGAGGCCCCCGTGTTGGCGTATGGTGCGGATGCGATCCCGCCGCCCGGTGAGAATCTTGTGTGGATAGGCCTGGTGACCGACGTCCCAAATGACTCGGTCGTCCGGCGTGTTGAATACGTAGTGAAGCGCCACGGTCAATTCGACGACACCAAGCCCGGCGCCGAAATGGCCGCCCGTTACGGAAACGGCATCGATCATTTCATAGCGCAACTCGTCGGCTAACTGGCGCAGGTCGGACTCGGGTAACTCCCTCATGTCGGCCGGGACGCAAACCCGGTCGAGTAGTGGCGTTCTGCTAGACACTGTCAACAAACCCCCTGAGTTTGTTCGCTATCCAATGCATCACGGTCGATGATGCTAGGAAAAAATTATTATCTCGCGAATAATGAATACACCATACACTTTGAGCGTTTTCAAATACAAAACCAGCCTAACAGTAGATGACACTTCAACAAATCGGTAGGCGAAATCCGGGCCACGCTCGTATCGGCATTGGCGGCTTTGGGGTCGCCCTATACTCTCGGTTGTTGGGATTTGAGAACCGATGATTTCATGATCGGCTAAGAAAACCGCTATTTTTCTTACCGAGACTGGAGGTCGCCACATCCAGCCCTGGCATGGACGGGATCCCGCTGATTCCTACCGATCACGACCAGGCACGGAGTGCTACCGCCTGATACACACCACTCGCGAGGCAGGCGGCGCATGAAATGTCAAGTATCAATTCTGCGTCATAAACCTTCACCATGTCTCTTTGACCGGTCGGCGCGGTTTAGCAATGCCCGTGCGATTCCCATGGCGACGCACCACAGAAAGTGCGGTTTGGAAAGCTCGACCCTCCGAGCCAATGGGTCCTGACGATGGAGGCGATCGATCAGTGTGTCGGCCAACCTCACGATAGCCGAAGATTCGTAGGCTAAACGCCGGTTGCGCAGCACGCCCGGCAGCCGCCTGGCGTCGGTCATGAGGCGTTCGGTGTAGGTGAGGCATCGTTCTATGGTCTGCCGCACGCCGGCATTGGACTGCGTGCCGCCCAGGTCCGCGACCGTTGCTCCGGCTTCTATTAGCCACGGCTCCGGCAAATAGACCCGATCGAGGTTCCGATAGTCATCCTGGCAATCCTGGAGATGGTTGATGACCTGAAGGGCATTGCAGAGGGCGTCGGAGTAGCGGTAGTGGTCCCGCGATTCTCCGTGCAAGTCGAGCAGGTATCTTCCGACCGGCGACGCCGAATTGTTGCAATATCCCATAAGGTCATCCCAGTCCCGATAGCGCAGCTTCACGGCATCCTGCTTGAACGCGACGATGAGGTCGCGGCAATGCGCGATCGGGACATTGGTCTCGGCGCAGCTCATTCGTATCGCATAGGCTTTCGCAAAGGCGGGTTCGTCATCAATTTCTCCGATCAGCGCCTTGTCGAAACCGTCGAGCCGGGCCACTTTGTCCTCAGGCGCGAGATCGGGGTTGTCCGCGATGTCATCGATCGCTCGCGCGAAGGCATAATACTTCGCGACATGCGGTCGAAGGCGCGCCGGCAGAAGCATGGAGCCAACCGGGAAATTCTCGTCTCCCGCGCCCTTTCCCGAGGGTGTTTCGACACGAATTGGTTGCGCGCTCATTCTTTTCCGGCCCTGACAATAGTCGCGCCCTTATAGACCAAGCGACGGTTCAGATTCCACGCGCATCATAATGTTTGGTTGGTGCAATTTATTGCGAGAAAGAGCTAGTTTTCCGCACCGGGTCAAATCGAGCAACGCGACGCCCATGCCAACATCGAACACCAGACGGCTCGACCGTGATCCGCCGGCGACCGCCGCCTCGCTGGAATCCTATGATTTCGAGTTGCCGCCCAATCTGATCGCGGAGCGACCCGCGGATCCACGCGACAGTGCGCGACTGCTTGTGGTTGGGCCGCGAATTCAGGATTCGGCAGTCCATTCGTTGCCCGATCTTCTGCGTCCCGATGACGTACTGGTGTTCAACGACACACGTGTTATTCCGGCGCAGCTGACCGGCCTTCGTGGGCGAACGCGGATCCATTTGACGCTTCATGCCGCCGATGGATCGGATCAATGGCGCGCCTTCGCGCGGCCGGCGAAAAAGTTGCGCGTTGGAGACCGGATCGACTTTGGCACGGATTTTTTCGCCGACGTTGTTTCCAAGGATGAAGGTGGAGAGGTCGCAGTGCGCTTCGCGAACGATCCAGGCCATTTCCGGGCACAATTGGATGTGTACGGGCGCATGCCGCTGCCGCCTTACATAAAACGCCCTGCAGATGAGCGGGACCTTCGCGATTATCAGACTATCTACGCCAAGCACGAGGGCGCGGTGGCGGCTCCGACCGCGGGACTGCACTTTACGACGCGGCTTTTGGACGCCGTCGCCGGCACAGGGGCGACAATGGTAAACCTGACCTTGCATGTCGGGGCCGGCACCTTTCTTCCGATCAGGGTCAAGGACATTCGGGCCCATCGGATGCATGCGGAGCGTGGGCATGTCTCGGCGAACGCGGCGGATAAGATCAATCGCGTGCGCGACGCCGGCGGGCGGATCGTGGCGGTCGGCACCACCAGTCTCCGTTTGCTCGAATCGGCTGCCGACGAACAAGGCCGGATCCAACCGTTCGACGACTGGACCAACATCTTCATTTGTCCCGGTTATCGCTTCCGAACCGCGGACCTCCTGCTGACCAATTTTCATCTGCCCAAATCGACACTTTTCATACTCGTGTCGGCGTTTGCCGGGTTGGAGCGCATGCAGGCGGCCTATGCCCATGCCATCGAATCGCGGTACCGCTTCTTCTCCTTCGGCGATGCGTGTTTGTTGCACCGGGCGATAATGTGATCGCCTTTGGCTTCGATATATCGGCGCGCGATGGCGAAGCCCGCCGCGGTCGGCTGGTAACCGCCCATGGTTCGGTCGAGACCCCGGCATTCATGCCGGTCGGAACTGCTGCGACGGTCAAGGCGATGCGGCCGGAGGCGGTGCGTGAAACAGGCGCCGAGATCATACTCGGAAACACCTACCACCTCATGATTCGACCGACGGCGGAACGGATCGAGCGGCTCGGGGGCCTACACCGGTTTATGAACTGGAGTGGCCCGATCTTGACCGATTCGGGAGGGTTCCAAGTCATGTCGTTGGCCAAGTTGCGGAAAATCGATGAAGATGGTGCCACCTTTCAGTCGCATATCGATGGCACCCGGTACGTGCTGTCGCCGGAGAAATCCATCGCGATCCAGCACCTGCTTGGCGCCGACATCACGATGGCGCTGGACGAGTGCACGCCCTGGCCGGTGGACGAGGAGACCGCGGCCCAATCCATGCGCTTGTCCATGCGCTGGGCAGAACGGTCGAAGGCCGCATTTCGCCCCCGTCCCGGTTACGGATTGTTTGGGATTGTGCAGGGGAGCATCTACCCGAGGCTGCGCGCGGAATCCGCGCAATCCCTATCCACCACGGGATTCGACGGGTATGCAATCGGTGGCCTTGCGGTCGGAGAGGGTCAGGAACGTATGTTCGCTACGTTGGAGGAAACCATCTCTCATCTGCCCGGCGACCGTCCGCGCTACTTGATGGGTGTCGGCAAGCCCGAAGATATCGTCGGAGCCGTCCTACGCGGGGTCGATATGTTCGATTGCGTCTTGCCGACACGTTCCGGCCGCAATGCCCAGGCCTTTACGCGTCGCGGACAGGTCAATCTTCGCAACGCTCGACACAAGGATGACCCGCGCCCGCTCGATGAGGCGTGCCTTTGTCCGGCCTGCGCGAATTATTCGCGCGCATACCTTCACCATCTTTCAAAATCAGAGGAAATATTGGGGGCGATGCTCTTGACCTGGCATAATCTCCAGTATTATCAGTATCTTATGCATCAGCTCCGTGATGCCATAGAGACCGAACGGGTCGGTGATTACGCGGCGGCCTTTGCCGTCGAGCAAAATAGCGGGGATATCCCGGCCTGATGAACGGATGCCGACCGAGCCTGAAATACAGCAAGCCGGAAAATCCCCGAGTTACCGGATTTTAGCTTGACCGACAATATGGAGACCAGATTGCAGGATGACCTGACACTCTTGGGCCGCGAGGCCGAAATGCCCGCCTCGCCTGACGCCGCGGTAATCGAATCCGTCTCGAATCCGCAACCTGGCGAAGTTTACCTGGTGCGATTGACCTGCCCCGAGTTTACCTGTCTGTGCCCGATAACCGGGCAGCCCGATTTCGCCCATCTTGTGATCGAATACGTGCCGGGCGATCGTCTGGTCGAAAGCAAGTCATTGAAGCTTTTTCTCGGCGCTTATCGAAATCATGGCGCATTTCACGAGGCCACGACGATCGGCATCGCGAAACGTTTGGTACGTGAAATTGAGCCCAAGTGGTTGAGGATTGGCGGTTATTGGTATCCGCGCGGTGGAATACCGATCGATGTCTTCTATCAAACCGGAGTTCCCCCCGCCGGCCTCTGGCTACCGGAGCAGGGCGTCGCACCATATCGTGGCCGCGGGTAGTCGATTGACGAGCCGAAAAGAGGCGATACGAAACAGAGCCAGCGAAATGGGGTTCGATGCGGTGGGCTTTACGCGCGCCGACATCGAAGAAGGGCCGGGAGATCGGCTGACGGAATACCTCCGACTTGGTCTTCACGGCGACATGGCTTGGATGGCCGAAACCGAGGAGCGACGACGCCACCCACGCGCATTGTGGGCCGATGCACGATCGATCATCGTTGTCGGGCAGAATTATGGGCCGCGCACCGATCCTCTCAAAACGCTGGAGCGCTGGGATCGCGGTAATATTTCCGTCTATGCGCGGGGACGCGACTACCATGATGTCCTCAAGACGCGGCTGAAGAAATTGGCGCGGTGGCTCGTCGAAACTCATTCGTGCGAAGTCAAGGTTTTCGTGGATACCGCGCCGGTCATGGAAAAGCCCCTGGCGGCCTTGGCCGGGGTCGGGTGGCAGGGCAAACACACCAACATCGTTTCGCGCGATCTGGGATCCTGGCTGTTTCTCGGCTCCGTATTTACCGACCTCGACTTAGAGAGCGAGTCCGGTCATGCCGATCATTGCGGGTCGTGCCGGCGCTGCCTCGATATTTGCCCGACGGACGCTTTTCCTGCGCCCTACCGACTCGATGCACGGCGCTGTATTTCCTACCTCACGATCGAGCATAAGGGCCACATACCGGCCGAATTCAGGTCCGCGATGGGAAATCGAATCTATGGCTGTGATGATTGCCTGGCCGTCTGTCCGTGGAACAAATTTGCCCGGCGCGCCCGGGAGAACGCCTATTTCGCCCGGGCCGAATTGACCGCGCCGAGGCTGGTGCACCTATTGTCTCTAGATGAACCCGCCTTTCGCGACTTCTTTGCCGGGTCGGCGATCAAGAGGACCGGGCGCAATCGTATCCTGCGCAATGTCCTGATCGCGGCGGGGAACAGCGGCAGACCTGATCTCGTGGGCCATGTCCGGCCGCATCTCTCGGATCCGTCGCCGCTCGTACGCGCGATGGCCGTGTGGGCGCTTTCCAGACTATTGGCAGGGCGGGATTTCGAGTTGCTGCGCGCATCGCAGGCGCCCAGAGAGACCGATGCGGAGGTTGGGGCAGAATGGTCGATGGCATCGGAACGCGGCCATCGGATTTCGACAACATCCGATAGCAGTTGTATGTAATTGCATATAAAGCTGCGAGTGCTATGGTTTTCCGCTTCGGCATCGCGAAGAACGAAACAAGCGATTCAGGGAGGTCTTCATGAAGATAGCAATATCAACCCTTGCGGCAGCGGCCCTCGTGGCCCTCTGCGCGGGACCGTCGGTGGCCCAGAACGCCGATCAGAAAATGGTCGTCGATCAGTCGAAGGCGCTTGTCCCGATGCCGCCCTGGCCGGCCGGCGATGAACGCGGCATGGCCAACACCTTGGGTGCAGGAACTTGGTTGCGGTGCGGCTACCATTTGGGCCAGCCCGACGCCAAGGTCTACGAGGTGTCCCATGAGCGGTCGAACACGATGCCGATGTCGCCCTTTGGCACGCCACTCAAATACGACTTTCGACCGACCGTCGGCATTCCCGGCTCGTTGCATGCCTTCAACGGCGAGCATGTCGTGTCCGGCGAGCCCGGCGCCCAAGGCACCCAAATGGACGCGCTCGGCCATTTCGCGGTCCTCGGCGAGGCCTGGGACGGAGAAAGCGAATTCCCTTCCGCCGGCGCCCAATACTACAGCGGATTTTCTCAGGATCAGGTCAAGCCTTCGGCCGAGTCGCCGCTTTTGCACTTGGGAATCGAGAAGGTGCCGCCGATCGTGACGACGGCGGTCCTGCTCGACGCGAAAGCGCATCTCGGCGGCGGCGAGCCGATGAAGCCGGGTGAGACCATCACCGCAGCCGATATCGACGCGATGCTCAAGGCGCAGGGCCTAGATTCGCGGGGTATTCTGCCAGGCGATGTCGTCTACATCTATACAGGTTGGGGCGACAACTGGAACGATCCGGATCAAGAGAAGTTCTATTATGCCATGGGCCCGGGCTTGGCATATGACGGCGCCAAGTATCTCGAAGATCATGCGGTCGTTCTGGTCGCGCTCGACAACCCCTTCACCGATCCGGTGGCCGACGGCATGTTGATGGGCAAGGCACCGCCGGCCGAGGGCACACCCCCCGGATTGCCGTTTGCAATCCACCATCACAATCTTACCCAATCGGGCATCCACAACATTCAGAACGCGAACCTTGGCGCCTTGGCCGCGGACAAGGTCTGGACCTCGTGCACGATTATCTTGCCGCTGCGTTCGCGCGGCGGGTCCGGTTCTCCGGTCCGACCGGTGGCGATCGGCGTGCCCCAAGGCTGACGAGCCGGTTCTTGGATAGCGGCGCTCCATCGAATCCCGTGGGGCGCCGCAATTCCCAATCATAGGCCAGCGAACCAGAGCCCATAGCGCTCTCGGATTCGATTGGTTCGGTACGGATTTTATTCGTTGGCGGCGATCGCTAGTTGGGCATCGCGTCGACGCCGCTTGTCCTGGCGCATCATCAACCAGCCAGCCAATAGAATGCCGGAGGCGACGAACAAAACAATGATCGTTGCCAAGGCATTGATTTCCGGGCTTACGCCGAGCCGCACCTTCGAAAAGATCACCATCGGCAGCGTCGACGAGCCGGGTCCGGCAACAAAACTTGCGATCACGAGATCATCCAGGGACATCGTGAAGGCAAGCAACCAGCCCGATACCAAAGCCGGGGTGATGATTGGCACGGTTATCACGAAGAAGACCTTGCCCGGTCGGGCACCGAGATCGAGTGCGGCCTCCTCGATGGATTCATCCATGTCCGAAAGCCGAGACTGGATGATCACCGCGACATAGGCCATCGAGAACGTGATATGGGCGATCGTGATCGTCGTCATGCCGCGTCCCGCCGGCCAACCCAGGGCGCTCTCCATGGCGACGAAAAGCAGCAACAGCGACAGACCCGTAATCACCTCGGGCATGACGAGCGGAGCGGTGACCATGCCGGTAAACAGTGTCCGGCCGCGAAACCGACCGAATCGGACAAGAATGAAAGCCGCCAACGTCCCCAGGATTACCGCCAGTGTCGCATTCATCACCGCGATCCGCAAACTTACCCAGGCGGCTTGCAGGATTTGATCGTTACGGATCAGCTCGCCATACCATTGGGTCGAAAATCCACCCCACACCGTTACGAGCTTCGATTTGTTGAACGAAAAAATGATTAGCGAAAGGATCGGGCCGTACAGAAACGCGAAGCCGAACGCCATCACGGTAAGAATAAAGAAGGAGCGATTCCGGACCATTCTACGCCCCCGGCTCCCGGATCTGAATGCGTTGGTACAGGACGATGGGGACGACCAACAGCAAGAGCACGGCGATGGCGACCGCCGAAGCCACCGGCCAGTCTCGATTGGAAAAGAATTCGTCCCACAGAACGCGCCCGATCATAAGACTGTCGGGTCCGCCGAGGAGGGCCGGTATCACGAATTCACCGACCGCCGGGATGAAGACCAACAGGCAACCTGCGATGATGCCCGGCAGGGAAAGTGGCAAAGTCACGTAAAGAAAGGCTTTGGCAGGACGGCAGCCGAGATCGGCGGCGGCTTCCAAGAGCGTACCGTCGAGTTTTTCCAGGTTGGCATAAAGCGGCAAGATCATGAACGGCAGGTAGGAATAGACGATCCCGATATAGACCGAAAAGTCCGTGTGCAGCATGGGTATGGGTTGATCGATGATGCCGAGCGACATCAGTGCGTTATTGATAACGCCGTTATTCTTAAGGATCCCGACCCAGGCATAGACGCGCAGCAGAAACGATGTCCAGAACGGCAGGATCACCATCATCAACAGGACATTTCGCCATGCGGTGGGTGCGCGGGCAATGCCGTAGGCCATCGGATAGCCAAGCAGCAGGCACAGCACCGTCGATATCAGGGCGATCTTGACTGAATTCAGATAAGCCACCCAATAGAGGCTGTCCTCGAGGAGAAACAGGAAATTGTCAAAATGCAGCTTGATCTCGAGGGCCCCATCGGCGGTCCAACTCAACAAGGATGAATAGGGCGGGATGGCGATCGCAAGTTGGGCCAGGCTGATCTTGAGGACGATGACGAATGGAATCAGGAAAAACAGCAACAGCCACAAATAGGGGATCAGAATTACCAAAGTTCGACCGCGCAGCCCGACCCGGCCGAGCGCGGCTTCGAGACCTGCCAGCGAGCTTACGCCGTGACCTTTTTCGATATCGGCGGGAGTACGCCCGCCCGTGGTGGAGGCTGGCACGCTCACGACGTCAACACCACCGGACTGGTGCCATGCCAGCTCAGATAGACTTCGTCCTCCCAGGTGATGTCGGCTTCCGTCGCGCGATAGATATTCGGCCTCGTGACCCTGACAATCCGACCGTTATCGAGGCGGACGCGAAAGACCGAAGAGTTTCCGAGATAGGCGATCTCGTCGACGCGTCCCTTTATGACATTCGTCTCCTGGGTGGGTTGCTCCGTGCCGATGATGATTTTTTCCGGCCTGAGGGCGACCCAGACCTGCTGTCCGACATGGCCGCTGATACCGTGCTCGACCCGAATGCGACCTCCCGACTCTTCCGATTCGATCACGACATGATCGGGCTCGTCCTCGATGATCCGTCCCGCGAACATGTTCACCGAACCGACGAAATCGGCGACAAAGCGGCTGTCTGGGATCTCGTATATCTCCGACGGTGTCCCGGTCTGGACAATCTCGCCCTGGTCCATCACACCGATACGGGTCGACAGCGTCATCGCCTCTTCCTGGTCATGGGTGACGACGACGAAGGTAATGCCGACGGATTCCTGGATATTCACCAGCTCAAACTGAGTTTCCTCGCGTAGTTTCTTGTCGAGTGCGCCGAGCGGTTCGTCGAGCAAGAGCAGTTTCGGCTGTTTAACCAGGCTTCGGGCGAGGGCAACCCGCTGCCGCTGGCCGCCCGACAGTTGGTGCGGTTTCCGTTTGGCAAACTGGCCCAGTTGCACAAGTTCGATCATGTCGCTGACGCGGCGCTTGATCTCCGGTTTGGCCACACCATCCTGTTTAAGGCCAAATGCAATATTCTGTTCGACATTCATATGCGGGAACAACGCATAGGACTGGAACATCATATTGACCGGCCGTTCGTAAGGCGGAATGCCGGACATATCGACGCCATCGATGAGGATTTGCCCGGAGGTCGGCAACTCGAAGCCGGCAAGCATGCGCAAAAGAGTGGATTTCCCGCAGCCGGATCCACCGAGCAAGCAGAACAACTCGCGCTCGTAAATATCGAGCGAAACGTTCCTTACCGCGGTGAAGTCGCCAAATTGCTTGGTGACATTCTGGATCCGGACATAGGGAACCGCGTCCGGTGAATTCCACGCGTCTGGTGATGAAGTGGTCGGATCCGGCATCGCCTGTTTGCTCCCACACCCGCTGCGGGGTCCCCGGCTATTGGTCGGGGACCCCGGCCACAATCCTTATGCGGCGATTATTGCCCAGTCTTGATCTTTGTCCAGGCGCGTGTGCGATGCCGGTCCATCTTGGGTGAGACGGTCTTGTCCGCGAACAGATTTGCCTTTACCTCGTCCGACGGGTAGATGCCGGGGTCGCCAGTGACCTCCTCGTCGACCAGTTCGGTCGCGGCCGCATTGCCATTGGCGTAAAAGACGTAATTCGAGATATCGGCTACGACCTGCGGCTCCATGATGTAATTCAGGAACGCGTGGGCATTCTGCGGATGCGGCGCGCCGGCCGGTATCGCCATGAGGTCGAACCACATCACCGCGCCTTCCTCGGGGATCACGTAGGCGACATTGATTCCCTGTTCCGCCTCGTCGGCGCGGTCTCGAGCAATCAGCATGTCGCCCGACCATCCCATAGCGAGACAGATGTCGCCGTTGGCGAGGTCGTTGATATTCTGCGACGAGTGGAAGTATTTGATATAGGGCCGGATCGTAAGGAGCAGCGCTTCGGCCTTTGCCAGAGTTTCCTTGTCCTCGGTATGGGGATCGAGCCCGAGGTAATTGAGCGCGGTTTCGAGAACTTCGCTCGACGCGTCAAGCAAGGTGACTCCGCAATCGGCGAACTTGGAAACGACATCCGGATTGAAGATCATGTCCCAACTGCCGACCGGCGCATCGGCCATGCGTTCGTTGATCATGTCGATGTTGTAGCCGAACCCGGTGGTGCCCCACATATAGGGAATCGCGTGGGCGTTTCCGGGGTCGTGCACGGCGACATTGCCGAGGATTTCGTCGTCCAGGTTGCCATGGTTCGGCAGCTGGTTCCTGTCGAGTTCCTGAAAGACTCCAGCCTGGATCTGTCTTTCGAGGAACGCGCCCGACGGCACCACGATGTCATAGCCGGTATTGCCGGCCAATAGCTTCCCTTCCAAGACTTCATTGGAGTCGAACACATCGTAGTTGACCTTGATTCCGGTCTCTTTCTCGAAGTTGGCGATCGTCTCTTCGGCGATGTAGTCCGACCAATTGTATACGTTGAGTACCTTTTCTTCATCGGCCCACGCCGCCGAGGCAGCGAGGGCCAGGATGCTTGCGACCGATACGGCCGCTGTCATTGTCCGTTTCATGATCGTCTCCCTGTCTGACTATTGGTTGTACGGTCCATTGTTGTTGTGGTCCTTAGTGCCGAAGTTTACCGCGCTCCGGCTTTGCTGCAAGCTTTGGTTAGTCGGTGAAATCAATTTCCCGCAACGCTAGCTCGCGATTTCATCCATGGTAAGATCGAGACATCGCTCCAGGCCATCCATCAATTCGTCAATCTCCGATATCGAGATGACCAACGGCGGCGCGGCGACAATACAGTCGCGAACCGCGCGGAGAACAAGGTTCTGTCGCGTACAATGGTCGCGGCAGATGCCACCGACCTTGCCGATATCGTCGAAGTGACGCCGGGATGATTTGTCGGCAACGAGTTCAACGGCTCCAATCAGCCCTTGCGCCCTCACTTCACCGACCAGCGGATGATCGGCCAGTGCGTTCAAACGGGCGCAGAAATGCGGCCCGACCTCGTTGGCAACTCGTTCGACAATGTTTTCCTCATCCAGCAAACGGATGTTCTCGAGGGCAACGGCACACGGCACCGGGTGGCCTGAATAGGTAAACCCGTGGGTGAATTCAGATCCCTCAGCCAGCAACTCCTTCGCGACGCGGTCGCCGACCATCACCGCGGACAATGGGAGGTATCCCGATGTAATGCCCTTGGCCAGGGTCATGAAATCGGGCTTCACGATGTCGAGTGCCTCGCTCGCAAACCACTTGCCGATCCTGCCGAATCCGCAGATTACCTCGTCGATGATCAACAGGACGTCGTACTCTTTGCAGATGCGCTGTACTTCCGGCCAATAGGTTTGCGGCGGAATGATAACGCCGCCGGCGCCCTGGATCGGTTCTCCTATAAAGGCGGCGATCTTGTCGGGACCAAGTTCAAGGATCTTGTCCTCGATCGCGCGCGCCGCTTTGAGCCCGAATTCCTCCGGCGAGAGGTCTTCGCCATATTCGTACCAGTAGGGCGGCATGACATGAACGAAGCCATCGAGCGGCAGGTCGGCGACGTCGTGCATCGGCTTCATGCCGCCAAGGCTGGCGGCGGCCAGCGTGCTGCCGTGATAGGCGTACTCGCGGCTGATGAATGTCTTCTTTTTCGACTTGCCCATCAGGTTCCAATAGTGACGAACCATGCGCACGATGGTGTCGTTTGCTTCGGAACCGGAGCTGGCGAAGAACACGTGATCGAGCCCGTCAGGCGTGATCTCGGTTAGAACGCGCGACAGTTCGATGGATGGCGGCGTCGCGGTTTTGAAAAACGTGTTGTAGTAAGGCAATTGCAGCATTTGTTGGTAGGCGGCATCCGCCAACTCGCGCCGGCCATATCCGATGTTGACGTTCCACAGCCCGGCCATGCCGTCGATAATCCGATTGCCTTCGCT
Organism: Alphaproteobacteria bacterium; assembly: GCA_024244705.1. Taxonomy (NCBI): domain Bacteria; kingdom Pseudomonadati; phylum Pseudomonadota; class Alphaproteobacteria; species Alphaproteobacteria bacterium. Next base: position 13,674 of record JAAEOK010000119.1, on the reverse strand, counting down.
GTCCCACAAATAGACGCCCTCGGCGCGGGTAATCACCCGGCTGCCGATTTTGGCGATCTCCTTGTAGTCAGTGAACGGATGCAGGTGCTGTCGGTCGAGCGCCTGCCACTCCTGTGTCGTTCTTTCTGAAAAAGCCATTTTACCGCTCCCTGGTCAAAGTCCAGAATCGCGTCGAAATGGCTTTGGCCAGCCATTTCAACATCGGTAATTCAGAACTCGGAACTAGGGGTTGAAACCGATGCGCGCGCACAGCAACAGCATTTCGCTGTGCCGGCACAGTCCAACGGGGTCAAGATTTCGACGTAACGCAGCCATGTGTCATACATTTAGCAGAAGATGTTCGCGTTCCCAAGAACTGATGACTTCCTGGTACGCGTCCAGTTCCGCCGATTTGACGAGGTCGATGGTATCGACGAATCGGGTCCCGAGAAGGTCCCTCAGGGGCTTGCAGGCGTTGAAACGCCTCAGCGCGTCGAATAGATGCCGCGGCAGGGTATGGGCCAACCGATAGGCGCTTCCTTCGACCGGTTCGCGTGGGTCCAATTTATCGACCATACCGATATAGCCGCAGGCTAGCGAGCCGGCGATCGCCAGATAGGGATTGACGTCGGCGCCGGCGATCCGGTTCTCGATCCGCCGCGCTTTGGGCCCGGAGACCGGAACCCGCAGTCCGACCGTCCGATTGTCCAGGCCCCAATGGACATTGATCGGCGCATCCGAATAGCGAAGCAACCGGCGGTAGGAATTTACGTTGGGCGCAAAGAGCGGCATCGATTGTGGAAGGTATTTTTGGAGTCCGGCGACATGGGATCGGAATAGTTTCGAATCCGCACCGCTCTTGGTCGCGAAGAGGTTTTGTCCGGTCTTCGCATCCACCACGCTTTGGTGGATATGCATCGAACTGCCGGGCTCCTGCGACATCGGCTTTGCCATGAATGTCGCATAGATGTTGTGGCGAAGAGCGGTCTGTCGCACGGTCCGCTTGAATAGGAATGCCTGATCAGCGAGCTCGAGCGGATCGCCGTGATTGAAATTGATTTCCATTTGCGCTGCCCCGGCCTCGTGAGACAGCGTGTCGATATCCAAACCCTGTGCTTCGCAGTGGTCGTAGATGTCTTCGAAAAGCGGATCGAATTCGTTAACGGCGTCGATACCGAACGCCTGCCTCCCGGTTTCCGCCCGCCCCGAGCTACCGACGGGGGGTTCCAGTGGATAGTCAGGATCGGTGTTGACGCGGACCAGGAAGAATTCCAGTTCCGGCGCCACCAGCGGCTTCCAACCCTTGTCATCGTATAGTTTCAGGACCCGCCTCAAGACACTGCGTGCGGCGAAATCGAGCTCGCGGCCATCGGCGTAGTAGCAATCGCAAATCACCTGCGCGGTCGGTTCCTCATACCACGGCACAAGCCGAATCGTCTCGGCATCGGGCACCATGACCACATCGATGTTGGCCGGATCGGAAACTCGATGATCGAGGTCATCCTCTTCAGGATAGGTGCCGGAAACGGTTTGCACAAAAACCGCTTCGGGAAGGCGCAGGGTGCGTTCTTTGTGACCGGCCAAGAATTTTTCGCTGGGCAGAATTTTGCCGCGTGCAATTCCCGCGAGGTCGGCGATCATGCATTCGACCTCGGTTACCTTCTGCGTTTGGATCCACCCATCCATTGATTTTGAGTGCTTTGCCAATTGAATCTCTTTTGATGCATTGCCGATAACATGATCGGAGAGCTATCAACGCGAACGAATTGTGTAGTGCCTTCGACCGATCGACGCCGATAATCCTATAGGCTGCTATCCGGTGGCAAGAGGAAGTGTCGTGGGCGGCACCTCGCAAATATGATATCTGGGCCGAGGATGAGTGATCGGGGTGTTTTGTGCTGATGGCTGCTGAACCTCACGTCGATTCCTACTACGCGGCATCGGCCAACGGGATGGTCGACCATCCGACCGTGCAGGGAACTGTTGCGGCGGATGTCTGTATCGTCGGCGGCGGCTACACCGGAATTTCGGCCGCCATCGAACTCGCCGCCCGCGGTTACGATACGGTCTTGGTCGAGGGCAACCGCATCGGCTGGGGCGCGTCTGGCCGCAACGGGGGACAAATCGTCACCGGATTTGCTTCCGGCATGGATAAGATTCGAAACCAGGTCGGCGAAGCAGATGCAAAGATTCTGTGGGCTTTGGCGGAGGAAGCCAAGTCGCTCCTATACGAGCGTATTCGAGAGCATGCGATAGAGTGCGATCTCAAGCGCGGCTACTTGTTTGCGGCGGTCAAGCCCCGGCATATCGATGAGTTGCGTGCCGAAGCCGAAGGCTGCAACTCGGACTACGGTTACGATCAATTCGAGCTCCTCGACCGAGACCGGATGGGCGAGGAAGTGGCGTCAGCAGCCTATTGCGGTGGCTTGCTCGACCATGGTGGGGGACACTTTCATCCCCTCAACTATGCGCTCGGACTTGCCCGTGTCGCGGTTGCGGGCGGCGTGCGAATTTTCGAAGGCTCGCCGGTCATTGGCATTACCGGCCAAGCGAATCCGGTCATCGAGACTTCCGCTGGCACGATCCGGGCCAAGTATGTCGTGCTGTGCGGAAATGCCTATCTCGGGGATCTGGTGCCGGTCCTGCGCCGCAAGGTCATGCCCGTCGGCACTTATGTCATCGCCACCGAACCCCTGGCCGAGTCGTTGGCTAAGCGCCTGATACCCAACGATTTAGCAGTCGCGGATGTAAACTTCGTTCTCGACTATTTTCGTCTCTCGGCCGACCGGCGTATGCTTTTCGGCGGCAAGGTCAGCTACACGACGATGCCCCCGCCAAGCCTGAAATCGTCAATGCGACGATCGATGGTGCGTGTCTTTCCCGACCTTGCCGAAGCTCGGGTTGACTATGTATGGGGGGGAAATGTAGCGATCACGGTCGAGCGCTCACCTCATATCGGCCGGCTCTCCGACAACATTTACTTTGCCCAGGGCTTCTCGGGTCATGGCGTGGCGATGACCGGCATTGCCGGTCGCGTCGTGGCCGAGGCAATCGCCGGCACCGCCGAGCGGTTCGACGCATTCGAACGCTTGCCCCATCACAGTTTCGTCGGCGGGCGCCTCTTGCGGACGCCTCTGCTGGCGCTTGCAATGCTCTATTTTCGAATTCGCGACATGCTCTGAACGACGCGCGCAACGGTGCGCCGGAATCAGCGGCCGGAACCGACCCCTTTTGGCCGGGCCACCGCTTCTTCATAGCATTTCTGCACCCCGTCCTCGCGGCCTTGGCGATAGTCGGCATCGTTGGCCAGGCGGTCGGGGTCAAGGTTGTATTCGTAGCCGAGCCAACCGCCCGCGCTATAGCCCTCGAAGCAACCCTGCAGCCATCCTTCCTGATAGGACTCAGACCCGAGGGGAATGCGAGACATCGCTGTCGTCCCGATTGCAATCGCGCCAATCAGGGTCGCTCTTACCGTTCGTTTGAAGCCACTCCGCACGATGTCCTCCAACTGGTCCTTGGAATCGGCTCGATGGTGCGGACAAGAACACAAATTCTTTGCGCCGGAGCCGATCGATCGACTCAAGCTGGTAGCGGCTTTGCCCGGCGTTGGCAAGACACCGCGCTGTGGCGCCGCACAGAGCCATTGAAATCGACGTGAATCTTGCATCCCAGGGCACGCCGTTCTTTTCGACCTCACGCAGGCGAGATACCGATTGAAATTGGCGCATCCGCAGCAACCGCCACCTCGTGCCAAGGCGGTTCAAATCAGCTCAATCATGGGGCATATTCCCGATTCGAACCAAATACGTCGCGACCGCCGCGGCGATCACACCAGTCGATGAATTAGCCCGATGTGGAGGTATTGATGGCCGGGATTATCTGGCTCGCGTCATATCCCAAGTCCGGAAACACTTGGTCTCGTTTGTTTTTCGAGAATCTCCTCACCGACGGGGATGAAGAGGTGAATATCAATTCCACGAAGAATTTCATTACCGGTGATACCTCCGTGCGATGGTGGATGCGATTCACCGGCGGCGACGTCAGCCAGATGACCGACGCGGAAACGATGCGCCGGCGTCCCGAGGCCCTGACCTACCTTTCAAGCCTTTCCACCGGCGGCGTGATTCTGAAAACGCATTGTGCGTGCGCCCGTTATCTCAACAGTCACTTGGTCTCTCCGGACCACACATCCGGCGCGATCTATATTGTCCGAAATCCGTTGGATATCGTTCTTTCCTTGGCGAATTTCTGGGGTATCAGCACGCTGGAAACGATACGCCGGATGGGGCGGACTGATGTGCGATTGCTGCGCGACAAGAACAATGTGAGCATCTTCATGTCATCGTGGGCCAACCATGTGCATAGCTGGACCCGTCGGCCGCATCCGCGGTTGCTGGTTGTTCGGTACGAAGACATGCTCAGCGATCCGATGAAGAGTTTCGATGCCATGGTGAGGCACGTCGGCCTATCGCCTAATCGCGATCAGATGACCCGCGCGATCGAAAATTCCAGCTTTGAAAAACTCAAGGCACAGGAGTCCAGATCCGGCTTCATCGAGGCGCCGGAGGGGCGGAAGTTCTTCCGCAGTGGCAGAGCCGGCCAATGGAAATCGGAACTCAAGCCAAGGCTTGTCGAGCGCCTCGTCCGAGATCAAGGCGCGGTCATGGAGAAATTTGGGTATCTCCCGGCAGGAACGGCGGCCCGTAAGCCACTTCCGACGCTCCGTGATGATAGTTTTCCGCCATTCGAGTGCGGCCAGGAATTGATTCCGCCCGGCAATATCTATCGACCGGTCGACTCCCCGGGGTTCAACATCAGAATGTAGTGGGAGCGGGGGCCCGATCACCACCTTGACCCGTTTCTAGGATTGCCATCGGCGTGCAATTTTCCACCAATTATGGCAGAATATGGCAATACGGCTCCTGCTCGCATGCCAGAATTCGAATACCATGGTCTTACCGGCATTACGGGCTGTGACAAATGGAGACAGGGCATGAATGTAGACAAAGTTCTTCAGTCCAAGGGTGATGACGTCGCGTTTATCAAGGCGGATTCGACGATCGGGCAGGCCCTCGCAATGCTGAAATCCGTTGGTGTCGGAGCCCTAGTCGTGAGTGACGACGGCGAAACCATGGACGGCATATTGTCCGAACGGGATATTGTCCGGAGTCTGGTCGATCACGGCAATTCGCTGATGGACATGACGGTTGCGGACCTTATGACCAAATCGGTGACCGCGTGCGCTCCCGATGACAGCATCGACGAATGCATGGAGGTTATGACTGACAACAGGATTCGCCACCTGCCGATTATCGTCGATGGCCGATTGAAAGGGATCATCAGCATTGGCGATGTCGTAAAAGCAAGATTGACCGAACTCAAGAATGAGGCCGAGGCTCTCCGTCAGTATATTGCGATGTAAATTGGGCCTGAGCCATCCCTGGGCGCCCCGACCCGTGTGCTGAGCGGGACGGTCATGGCGTTTGATCTGGTGGCAAATCGGATTCAAACCGTCCGATTTTGAACAGCGACCAAATTTATCGATCGGACGAGGCGGGACAGCCTCGGCTAATCTGCGCCAGCGCAACGAAAAGAATTTTTCTAAATATAGAAATTACGGAATATCAACGTGTTACCGGGGGTGGATTCACGAAATGTTCATGAATTGTTAGTGAACGGTTAACCATGATCGAAACGGCAACAAAACTCGCCGGATCCGAAATACCCCTAAGACTTCCTTAATAGCGGCCCTTTACGGTTCATTTTTGCAAAATTTGGCTAAAACTATTCGTGTTAACCCATTGTTAAGAAACCACTGCGACATTGGTGGCGAAGGACGAATTGATCGCACTCAATGGGACCAGGGAATATGACCAGGCGATGCCGCCGTTCGAAGTCCGTCGATACGACCGGTTGCGTGAATCGGCATCGCTTTATAGGGCAATAACGGGCTTTCGCCGTTGCCCTGGCGAACTCCATTTCGCCATTCCCTTAATGTAGTAATTGTAATTGTTTAGATGTGGCGTCTCTTGAACAGATAACGACAACCTTACATCGTCTTATGCCTCCAACGACTTGACCCCGCTTCGGCGGGGTTTTTCTTTCCGGTCGAAATCGCGGATGGGCGAGCGGCTTGGGATGGGTCGGTGCCGTTTCTAAAGCTTCGGCCCGAACGCCTGGCCGCCAAATTCCGCACTACAACGAGACTATGGTTACCAATCCTTTTCCCAATATTGGTTAGCTAAATATTCAGGAAAATTTTATTAAATCATTGAATATTAATGTTTTTTTAATTGACTCCCGCATTTTCATGATGCAGATGCGCGACACATCGCATTAGCCGCGTATGTTTGGGTCAACGAGGGGTTGGTTACGATGGGTTGGAATTCGGGGTTGCTGCAAGATGAGACGGGCCTGACGACGATCGAAGTTGGGGCGGTGCTGATGCTCGTATCGCTCACCGGTGTCGCCATGCTCGGAGCCATCGGTTCAACATTCATGGGTGTGTTCGAATCGCTCGCTTGGTTTGCGGGTCCCTTTGGGTCCGGCGCCGAGTGACAATTCGCCGACAGTAGTGGGGTTAGGCGAAGAACGATTGAGTAACTGCGACTCCACCAACGAGAGAATAGCCCCGCAACCGGCGGGGCCATTTTTTTGATCGCCGTTTGGGAGATTCAAGCGAATTCGGGGCGGCGGCTTCCCAGCCCTGTTCCGAGTCTAGGGCGTGGTCGGCTCTCGTCGCAACGAAGTGAGCCGTGAATCACGTGCTAACATATTGAATTAGATCAACATTCACGTTTCAGGTCGATTCGATCTGAAACGATCTTGCTCTAAGATCGAAGTATCGCCCCATAGGTAAAGCGTCGTATCCAGGTTGCGGCCGGCGAAATTGCGGGTGGCATTGCCCCGAACGATCGCTCCCAAACGCTCATAGAAAAAGCGAGAGGGATTGCCGGTTAATACTTCGACGAGGACCGATTGCCGCGCCTCGCCGCGAAGTCGCTCGATCGCAGCCTCGACTAGGCGCCGACCAACACCTTGGTCCTGGTAGTCCGTCGCAACGTAGAGTTCATAAATTTCGCCGTACCCCCGCATATTTGATCGCCGGCAGCGGCCAAAGGTCACGTATCCGATGACATCCGTTCCGGGGTTGGCCGCGATAAGAAGCGTTTCATCGCATGGCTTTCGCAGGCGTCGCCGCCATCGCGCCCGTTGGTGGGGCAGTGACAGTTGATTGGCGAGGTAGTCCGCCGGCAACAGTACCGGATAGGCGTCGCGCCACGACTCGGTGCTGACCTGGGCCAGGGCGTCGGCGTCGCTAGCGCACGCGTGGCGGATAGTCACGCTCATCATTGGCATTTCTTGGCCGTCGGGCGTTGTCGAGGGCCAATACTAGCCTTGAAATAGGCGCCAAACCAACGCCCAAGGCGGCGGTGCCGCTCGACCAATTCGGGCCGCCGGCATAGTGACGACAGTGCTGGTCGATGTACTCGCGGACGCAGCCAATTCAGGTTTTTCAAGTTATCGATCGCGGCGGGCGGAAGCGGTTCCTCCCGCGGCAAATTATTCGGTATGGTTGGACGGAATTGGACATTTGCCGGGGAAATGGAAGTGTGGAGTGGCGCATGATACCGAGAGCGGGATACCGGATACCGCCACGATTTCGACCAATGGGTAGGTGACGCCCGATGTTGGACACCAGGGACAGTCCGCCACCGCAATGCGGAACGGCAAACATCGAGCAACTGACGCAAACCGGATTCGAGGCCAGCGTTCCGGAGTGCCTGGATCCGCGGCTGGAAGCGTTTGCGGACCGTATCGCAGTAGCCGATCCGGAGGGCGACGTCACTTATCGAGACCTCAACCTGTGGGCTAACCGAATCGCCCATCGGGTGCGACAGGATCAGGCCGCAGGGACCGGCGCCGTCGCGCTCTTCCTTGAGCACGGCGCGCCGTTCATCGCCGGCGCCTTGGCGCTGTTGAGGATGGGCCGCATTTATGTGTCCTTGGACCCCGATCATCCTTCACGGCGCAATGCGGACATCGCCCGTCACGCGGAGGTGAGCCTATGTCTTACGGATAAACGCAACGCGGCGGCGGTACCCGCCGTCATTCCGAGCACCTGCCGTGTGGTGAATATCGACGAGCTGAAATCGGCGGCGCCCATTCACGATCCCGATGTCGTTCTGTCGCCCGACACCGTGGCCGCGATTTACTATACGTCCGGCAGCACCGGGAGCCCGAAGGGAGTCGTTCAATCCCATCGCAGTTTCCTTGCCCGCGCTGGCTATTTTGCCGTCGCGTGCGGAATGAGGCCGGACGACGGAGTGTTACTTGTTCGCCATGTCAGCACCATGGCGAGCGTGCGGGTCATCCTCGCCGCCCTGCTCAGCGGCGCGACCCTTTGCCCATGGGATATCAGGAGAAAAGGCACAGCCGGTTTGTTCACGTGGCTGGGCACGCGAGGGGTAACGATCTGTCTGATCCCGGTCAACGTGATGCGCCGGGCATTGGCGGGGATTCCCGACGGCAACCAATGTGCCACGGTCCGTACCGTGGTTCTGACGAGCGATCCGGTCTATCGGTCCGATGTCGATTTGTGGAAGCGCCGCTTTCCCAACAGCGACACCCTGATCAATCAAGTCGCCTGTAACGAGGCCGGGACCTACCGGCGGCATTTCATCGACCGGTCCAGGATCTTGAGCGATGGCGCCGTGCCGGTCGGATACCCGGTGGACGGTATGGAACTGCTATTGCGCGACGAGGGCGGGCATGATGTTCCGGCCGGAGAGATTGGCGAGATCGTAATCAAGAGCCGTTATCTGGCAAAGGGATATTGGAAACGGCCCGATCTTACGGCACAGGCTTTTCTATCCCTGGAGGGCACCGACGAACGCCTTTACCGAACCGGCGACCTGGGGGTCATGGCAGATGACGGATGCTTGCGGTTGGCCGGCCGTACGGACGACCGGGTCAGGGTGCTCGGCAATCGAGTCGAAATTTCCGATATCGAGGCCGCCTTGCTCGACCTGGACGGGATCGACGAAGTGGCGGCGGTTGTGGAGCCCCATGCCGAAGGCGGTAACCCCGACCGGTTGGCCGCCTATTACGTCAGCCATGTCGGTGCCCCAACGGTCCGCGAGATTCGCGCAAAATTGAGCGAGAGGCTGACCCAGGCAATGATCCCGACCAGGCTGGTCCGCCTCGATTCGTTGCCGCGCACGGCGAGCGCCAAGATCGACCGCCGTGCCTTGGCGGCGCGCACGCCCAGTGTCGAAGCGCCGGCTCGGCACGAGGGCCGGCCACGGGATGAAATCGAATATGCGCTCGTCGAGCTCTTGGAGGATTTGCTTGACGCCACGCCGGTTGGAATCGACGACGATATCATCGGCCTTGGCGCGGATTCTTTAACGTCGATCGAGCTTGTCGTCGCGATCGAAGAGAAGTGGGGCGTGAGATTGAATGCCGATGTGATCTGGTCGCGGGCCGGCACGGTCGCGGAACTCGCCGATCTCGTCCGCGGGTCGTTGCCCGGTGTCGACGAGAAATCACCAAGCGCCGCACCAGACCCGCGCATAGGTTATTCGATTCCGGCCAAGACCATAGACATCCACGATCTGATTACGCCTTCCCTCTTGCTTGTGCTGGGCATCGCGGACCGACTATCTCCAAAACAGCGAACAAGGAACACCTTGCGAGCTCTCGCCAAGCTCGCCACGTCGGCTCGGCGACGGAGCACACGGACCAAGATGGAGGCGATCGGTCGGGTCCTTGGAAACCGGTCGCGCGATTTGCCGCCTCGGGCGCTGGTCACAGAAGGCATGGCAAACTTTTTCGAGGAGTTGCTCCTACGATTGAACGGCTGGTCCAGCGACGTCGACTCGCCGACGGCTGCCCTCGAAGGTCGTGTTCATATCGACGCCGGGCTAAACCGGGGCAGGGGGGTTATCCTGTGGCGGGCACCGCTTTATTCCGGTGCCTTGGCGACCCGAGTCGCCTTGAAAGAGGCCAGCTTTCGAGCGACCACCCTCGCGCGTCCGCAATACGGATTTTCGACCACTAGGGTCGGCCAATTCGGCCTCAACCGTATGTCGCGCGAGTGGGAGGGGTCCCTGCGCGGCGACCGCATCTTCGTCGCGGGCGACGGACAGCAGTCCGTCGAGCAGGTCCGGCAGCTGCTCGGCCGGAATGGGATCGTGTCTATCAACGCTAGGTTCCACTCCGATAGGCCAACCGAGCTACCCTTCTTCGATGGCCGCATCACGATCGCGACGGGGCCGCCACGGCTGGCCCTTTCAACCGGCGCCGCTTTGATCCCGGTATTTGTCTTGCGCGACGGCGACCGCCACTTCCGGGTCGTCGCCTATCCGCCCCTCGAGGTCGACGGCGCGACCGACCATGCCGCCGCGACACACCTACTCATGCAGCGCTTCGTCGCTTGTCTTGAGTCCCATCTCCTCCTGGACCCCGCCGCTTGGCCAGATTGGCGGGTTCTTGCGACCGAGAATAAGCCACCAAACACACCATCCGAGCGAAACTAGTCGGGGGTAGGAGCGAATTTGGCCGGCGAAAACAAAGCACAAGCCGGTACTGCAATGAAGCATGGGGCCGAACCGGCGGCACTCAATGATATCGGGTCGGACAAAAGTGAGTATGGTGCCGGTTGAGGGACTCGAACCCCCGACCCCCTGATTACAAATCAGGTGCTCTACCAACTGAGCTAAACCGGCGGACGGCGACCGCTACAGCATATTCAGGCAGTCCGGTGATAGCCGTAGCCAAGGGGCGTTCCTGGGTCAAGCCCATCTCAAGGTGGAAATGGCCGACGGCGTGGCTCGAATCGATGGTCACCGCACAGGATCATGACGGCGATTTCGGTCGGATCTCAGAAACCCTAATCAGTTCCCGGATATGCCGCTGAATTCCTCCAGGCTCAATTGGCCATCCTTGTCGCCGTCCGCAGCGAGAAAACGGTCGTTGCCGACCGCCAAATAGGCGTCCTTGGCGATCTCCCCGTCGTCGTCCTCGTCCATTTCGGCGAATCGGCCGCGACGGAGCCGCGTAATATCCTCGATGCGCGGATCGTCTTCGTCGGCCGCTTCGGCGATCCACAGCTCGACGAACTCGGCCTCGGTCAAAACGCCATCGAGGTCGCGGTCCATGCCGTTGAAGGCCCGGGCGCGTAGCGCCGCGAGTTCATCGCTATCGATGGCGCCGTCATTGTCGAGGTCCATCCGATCGAAGATCGACCGGGTCGCGTCGCTCTGGGCCATGGCAAGACCTGTCGCTGCGACCGTCAATCCAATGACGGTGAAAAGGAACATTCTTGGCCTTGCCATCGTGGTTTCCCCAAACGAGAGAGCGCCGTTTTCGGCACCAAAGAACCTATGTGGGCCGCGCCCATTCGTAAAGGGCGATCGCCGCCGCAGCACTGACATTCAAGCTTTCGACCGCGGGCCCGATCGGAATTCTCAGGAGCTGGTCGCATCGTTCGCGGGTCAAGCGGCGAAGGCCCTGTCCCTCGGCGCCGAGGACGAAGGCGACACGGTCGGCTAGTCTCGATTTTGACAACGGCTCATTATCCGCGACGTCGAAACCGATACACCAGATGTCGGCCGACCGCATGGCGTCTATCGCCCGCGCAAGATTGGTGACGCGAACAATCGGAACCACCTCAAGCCCGCCGGATGCGGCCTTCTGAAGGGTTCCTGTGAGCGCCGGGGAATGCCGATCCTGAACGACAACGCCTTGGCAGCCAAATGCGGCGGCGGTCCGCAGGATGGCGCCGACGTTACGCGGATCGGACACCTGATCGAGAACCATTAGCGCGCATCTCTCGACCTCGCTGAGGTCTGCCAATAAATCATCCAGCGCGACCGGCGGCAACGGATCAAACAGGCCGGCAATGCCCTGATGAACCGCGCCAAGCGGGAGTATTTCATTGAGCGCGGCGCGCGACAGGTATTCGCATTTTGGGGCGTCTGTGGCCAAGGACGTCTGGGCGACTTCCTTGATCGCAACCAATCGTCGGCAGCGTCGGCGAGGGTTCGCCAAAGCGGCCTTAACCGCATGCAGACCATAGATCCACGAGCCCTGCCGCGTCGCCGGCTTTCTGTTATGGCTGCGTCGATGAGAAGACATGCCCCTTAATATGGCGCCTTGGCATGTCTCGCAACGTCGTCCGGTTCAAAACCGTCCAACCGCGGCGATCCTGCAGCCGGACCGGGGCTGAAGAATTCCGTTCCGAACTATTGCGGCATCGATTCGGCCGGCGGCATTGCCTCGAAGGCCGGCAGATTAGGGTCGATGCGATCCCACGAGGGGCTATGTTGTGTAAAGACGACCATTTGGGGTTGGAATATTTCCGGATCGTCGAGGCTCGAGGCCCGCACAAAAACAATGTCCTCGAAACCGGAATTGAGGGAGTAAACCGGCGCGCCACATCGCGGACAGAACGCACGACCGACCATGTTGCCGCTGTCGGTCGGTGATTCGTAGACCTCTATCCGACCCGAAGCTGTGAAACCGGATTTGGCAACACCCATATGGGAACAATGCCCGGTGCCACTGCTTTTTCGGCAACTCGCGCATTGGCAATGGCCGCCAAAAAGAGGCTCGCCGTTCACTTGGTACCTCACGTCGCCGCACAGGCAGCCGCCGGAGATCGGGTCTGTCATGTGATGTCCTCCCTGGGTTTGTGACTTGTGATTTGCAATTGACTGTCTCAAGCTAGAGCAGTGACTTGTTAATTGCAAGTCGGTTATCGAGAGTTTATCGTGTCGCTTGGAATTGTTCGGGGGCGAAAGCGATGGAATCACTACGTTCCGCGTGTCCGATCGCGTCGACACTCGATGTTCTGGGGGATCGCTGGTCGTTGATCATCGTGCGTGATCTTTTGACCGGAAAGCGCCTGTTCAGCGAGTTTCTGGGCTCGCCAGAGGGAATATCGACGAATATCCTTGCGAACCGGCTCAAGCGAATGGAGGTCGCGGGGTTGGTCGCGAAGCGGCCGTATCAGCGTCATCCCACGCGCTATGCCTACGAATTGACGGCGCGTGGCAACGACCTGCTGCCGGTTTTGCAAGAGATTTGCATCTGGGCGAACGGGGTGTGGCCGAACACGTGGAAACCGCCGGCGTCTTTCATGGCCGGTGCTCGCACGTCGTGATGCCCTGTCCAGGGCCTTGGTTGGGTTCCGCGATAGTGGTGCCAACGCTGGATCTGGCCCGCTGTGAAAATACGTGCTGCGATGCCGAAATCCTCTTGTTTTTGCGGTAAGGGCTCCCTATTATTTCACAGCGAGTTGGAGATATGTAACGACCTCTTGGGACACCGATTCGAATAGATTGGTGTTGCAGGAGGTCTTTTGCTTGTTCGTGTGTTGACTTTCACCGGAATCTGGCGATATTCGCCGGCATCCGCGACCCTGATCGCGGCCTCATTCGGAGGGGTGGCCGAGCGGTCAAAGGCAGCAGACTGTAAATCTGCCGGGGTTTCCCTACGTAGGTTCGAATCCTACCCCCTCCACCAAGATACCGGGCGCTCGAACATCGGGAGCGGCGGGTGCATGAAAGGGTGAAGCTCAATCGCGCAAGCGGGTGTAGCTCAATGGTAGAGCGCCAGCCTTCCAGGCTGGTTATGCGGGTTCGATTCCCATGACCCGCTCCACTGTGATCCGCTGTAGCTGATTCTGTT
>JAAEOK010000118.1 GCA_024244705.1 Alphaproteobacteria bacterium | reverse complement strand
TTTGAAACTATCGCGCGCGGCCCGGCGCCCTGGACCAGGTGTGATCCGCGCAACTGTCCTGCTCGCCGCGCTGGCGCTGTCGCCGGGCCTGGCGGCCAGGAGCCTGCCGGACATGACGGGGAAATGGTCATGTCCGCGCGACGAGGGCTTGATCCGGGGAGATCCGATTGCCTGGTCCCTGAATCTCAAAATCGACTGGCAGGAAGGCCGTTTCTTCACGGGCACCTACTTATGGAGCGTCGACGAGGCGCTGAGCGTGAAGGAACAGTCCGGCGGCGAGGCCACGCTCAACGGAGAGGTGCGCTTTCAGGGCGTGATCGACTGGGACAATGATCATTTTATCATGGTCGATCTCGGCGACACGGGCACGGTATCGGGTTCGTTCGCCAATGACGACACACTGCAGCTCATCGGTTACGAAGCGGGCGAGCATGCCCTGGTCGCAGCGGCGCTGTGTTTTCGGCGCTCTGGCGACCAATCCGAATGAACTGACGGAGGAACTCCTTTTTGACCGCGGTTCAACTCGATCGCGGCCGCGACATGTGCGCCTCACCTGCTCAATAC
>JAAEOK010000117.1 GCA_024244705.1 Alphaproteobacteria bacterium | reverse complement strand
GCGAGCTATAACCGAATCTTGGTGATGGCGTGATGTAGAGGCGGCGTATCCTGGCGATGTTGAGGTCGCCGATTTCCAAGAAGGAAGGATACGCCATGTACGAGGATAGAGTTGTTTCGTTTTCCCATCCAGATGCGATTTCGATCGCGGATCCGCTGACGTCGGTGCTGCGTGCGGGCGCCCGCCGGCTGTTGGCCGAGGCGGTGGAGGCGGAGGTGGAAGATTTCATCGCTGCCCATGCCGAGTTCGTCGACGATGCCGGGCACCGCCGTGTCGTACGTCACGGTTACATGCCGGAGCGCGATGTTCAGACCGGGGTCGGCGCCGTGGCCGTGCGCCGGCCGCGCATCCGCGATCGATACCCCGATGCCGCCGGCGGCCGCATCCGCTTCAGGTCTTCGATCCTGCCGCCCTATCTGAGGCGCGCCAAGTCGGTCGAGGAACTTCTGCCCTGGCTATATCTCAAGGGCATTTCGACGGGCGATTTCGGCGAGGCGTTGGCCGCCCTGCTGGGTCCCGACGCCCCGGGCCTGTCGGCGACCACCATCGCCCGGCTGAAGT
>JAAEOK010000116.1 GCA_024244705.1 Alphaproteobacteria bacterium | reverse complement strand
GCCATTTGTGTTGCGGTTCTCGTATTTGAATCAATGATACGAGGCTCTTCTTCCAACCACCAACCACTACACGAATGACGAGTAGTGCAGTAGTTAGACAATTAGTATTATTTACTATGTTACTATCCTTCCTCAGGATCTATGAAGAGTGAGAAGGGATTTCCCTACACTATTTATCTGTGAAATCCCTATTCGCTGTAATTATAATGTTCGTGTTCGCTACAATGATACCCGTTCGCTGTAATTATTGAATAGGAATATGAGTAACTGCTAAATGAAGCTTCTCCAGTCTATGATATAATTGTTCGTATCACAACGGTGAGTCACGAGATGTCGGTTAGGAGTCTTACCGAATCATGCTAAGTTGGCGCAAGTTAACAATTTCTGGTCATTGTTCGGTTTGAGAAAACTGTGGCCGGCAACAGCTCTAGTCATCCCGCCACAACATAACAGAATAGCATTAGAATGACGTGTCAATAGATAGTCACACTATGATACATACCTAAATATATTGCAAAGCAAAGGCTGATCCAATG
>JAAEOK010000115.1 GCA_024244705.1 Alphaproteobacteria bacterium | reverse complement strand
GTCGCTGAGGCCGGCAAAATAGCCCTCCATGTCCGCCCGCGACTCGACCGACTTGGTGAAATTCAAACCGCCTTCTCCGTCGGCCAAGGATCTGAAATCGATCTTATCGGCCATGATGGATAGCCAATGATCGACGCTGCCGCCCCTGGTGTCGTGCCACTTGGTGTAGGCGGTCTTCAAGATCTCTTTGTTGGTGCTTTCATTGCTCACGATGCGAACTCCGGCGTGTTCAGGGGAAATTGATCTTACCAATGGTAGCCGATTTCGTCGCCCATCCGGCGCCGCGTCGGTCCCGATCGAGACCCCGGGCGCGTGCCCGGCGTGCTAGAACCAGCTTTCGGCGCGGTCCGGGAATGGTCGCCTGTCGCCATTATCGGGCGGTCGTTCGGATATGCTCCATATGCTACTGTTTTCCTTTGTCGGGGACGGAAACTGGGGAGTCCTCATCCGTAAAGCGGAATTCGCCCGGCAGCGGCTGCCGATGATCGCGACTTTGGCGACGGCATTCTTGGGGGATACACAATGCTGATGCTGCGCCTTTCGCTCCTGCTGGTCGTCTTCGTCGATGTCATGGGACAGGGGCTCATTCTTCCCATCGTCAACACATTGCTCATCGATCCGTCGAGCACGTTCCTGCCGACCGGGACGCCTCAGGGCACGCGGGAACTGCTGTACGGATTGTTGATCGGAATCTTCTATGTTTTCTGGTTTTTCGGCGCCGCCTACATTTCGAAACTCTCGGACTATATCGGCCGCAAGAGGGGCATAGAAATCTGCCTGCTCGGAGCGCTGGTCGGATATGTCCTGACCGTGATCGCCATCGAGGCTTCGAACTTCTACCTGTTGCTGTTGGGCCGGGCCATCTCGGGATTTACCGCCGGCAATCAGCCGATCGCGCAGGCCGCCTTGGTGGATATCAGCCGGACGGACGAGGAACGGACCCGAAATATGGGCAAGGTCGTGGCGGCCTCGGCACTGGGGTTGGTCGCCGGCCCGCTGATCGCCGGACTGTTGAGCGATTCTGCCGTGATGGGGCGTTACGCGACCCTCGAACTGCCGTTCATATGCGCGACCGCCCTGGTTTTTCTCGCGCTCGTGCTCGTACTGTTTTTTTATCACGATGCGAGGACGGAGCGGCGCAAGATCGACTTCGGACTGAGTGAGGTTTTTCTCAACCTGTGGCGGGTTCGTCGGCGCCCAACGATCCTCAAGATTTCGGCGGTGTTCTTTTTCGCCGAACTCGGTCTCAATGCGTTTTTCATCTATTTGGACGACTACACGATCGAGCGTTTTCAATTCGACACCTTTCAGAACAGCATCCTGATGACCGTCTTCGGCCTCGTGATGGCCTTTGCCAGCGGCGTGCTGGCCGGACCGTTGAGCGCGCGCTTCCGTAAGATTCCCCTGGTGGCTTTTGCCGTGGCGCTGATGGCGGTTTCGCTCACCGTCTTCGTGTTCAATGGGATCCCCTTGCTCTCCTACTTCCTGGTCGTCCCGATCGTCTTCGGATTCGCCCTCGCCTATCCGACGATGCTTGCGCTCTTTTCCCTGAGCGCCGGGGACGACGAACAAGGCTGGGTCATGGGCGTCTCGATCGCCTTGTTTACCCTCGGCTCAGGAATAATCTCGTTCGCCGGCGGCGCCATGATGACGATCGACGCGCGCCTGCCCTTCATAACCGGCATCGCGAGTTTTGTGATTGCCTTGATCTTTATCGCCACCCTGTGGCGCCAGGGCGACGTACGGGCGCTCGATCAAGGCGGTTCATGAGTTCCAGTGCGGGACGAGGACCATAGACATGGGTGCCACGGCGACAGAACCGAATGCGAAGAATCAAGACGCCGGGGCCATCGAATGGCGCATTGCCGGCGACTGGTGGGATTTGTGCAATTGCGCCGTCGGCTGTCCCTGCAATTTCGGCTCCGACCCGACACACGGCTATTGCGAGGCCGTGCTGACCTGGCTGATCCGTCAAGGCAATTTCGGCGAGCTGTCGCTCGACGGCGGATTGGCGGCGGTCCTGGTCGTGCATTTCGAGGGCAACGCGCTGGAGAAGAACCGCGAATTCGGTTTCCTCATCGACGACCGCGCCAACCCGGAACAGCGGGACGCCCTCGAAGCAATCTTCACCGGCAAGGCTGGCGGCATTTTTGCCGCCTGGCGCGAACTGACCATCCAGGTTGACGGCGTCGACTTCGTGCCGATGAACGTCAGCCACAGCGATGAGGAATGGCGGGTCGAAATGCCCGGGCTTGTCGACGGCCTCGGCGGCCCGTTCCGCAAATACATGGTGCCGGAGAACGACACCTGCCGCATCTACAACGCGCCGCGGCCGGAAGTGACCCCCGGCTACATCACGGTCGGACGGGCGCTGCGCAATATCGTGACCGGGGTTTTCGGCCGCAACTGGGATTGGTCGAACCGCTCGTCCAAACACATCGCGTTCAACTTACGTGGGCCCGACCCGTTCACCTGGCGCGAGCCTTTGAGGTAGCTGGCGGCGGCACCTCCGCGATCTCGTACAGACTGCGTCTCCAGTCGCGCTACATCGCCGCTGGGCGAGCGGCCGTCGACGCACCGTTGTACGCCACCCGTGACGTCGGGCGTCAGCCCTTCGCCGCCGGCTTGCGCCGCGGCGCCGCCTTCTTCTTGGCCGCCGGCTTGGCTCGCGCCGCTAACGCCGTTTCGAGCTCGGCGACGCGCGCGGTGAGCACCTCCTGCTCCTCTCGCGCCTTGGCGGCCATCGCCTTGACGGCATCGAACTCGTCGCGGGTTACCAGGTCCATATTGGCGAGCACTGTCTCCAGGCGTTGGCGGACGATTGCCTCGATCTCGCCCTTGACGCCACTCAGCGTGCCGATGGCGCCGTTGGCGACCCGCGCCAGGTCATCAAGCAACCGGTTCTGTGTCTGCATGATTCGGGTCCTCTCGTGTCTGCCTAAAGATATGGGGTGGCATGTAGTTCACGCAAGCCACCTCGCTTGCCGCACCGGGTCGTGAACCCTATAAAGGCGCCCTATCGCGATCGGTAATTGGCTCCCATGATCATCGTCACCGGCGGCGCCGGCTTTATCGGCTCCAATCTGTTGGCCGCGCTCGAAGACCGCGGCGGGGCCGATCTCGTGCTGTGCGATTTTCTCGGCCAGGACGAGAAATGGCGCAACGTCGCCAAGCGTGACCTAGCCGACATCGTTCCGCCGGAGGACCTGTTCGATTTCCTCGACGACCAGGGCGGCGAAGTCGACGCGATCTTTCACATGGGTGCGCGGTCGAGCACGCTGGAAACCGACGCCGACCTCGTGATCGAGCTCAATTTTCGCTTTACCACGGCGCTTTGGGACTGGTGCGCGGCGAACGATACCCGCTTGATCTATGCCTCTTCGGCCGCGACCTACGGCGACGGCAACCTTGGCTTCGACGATGACGGCACGCCGGCGGCGCTGGCACGCCTACGGCCGCTCAATCTCTATGCCTGGAGCAAGCACCTGACCGATCGGCGCGTTGCGCGCCTGGTCGCGTCGGACGCGCCGCGGCCGCCGCAATGGGTCGGGCTCAAGTTTTTCAACGTCTATGGGCCCAACGAATACCACAAGGGCAACGCGCGCAGCATGGTGCCGCAAATCTACGAGCAGATCGTCGACAGCGGATGCACGCATCTATTCCGCTCCTATCGCGACGATATCGCGGACGGCGATCAGCGGCGGGATTTCGTGTGGATCGACGATTGCACGGACATGACGCTGTGGCTCTACGACCACCCGGAAGTCAGCGGCCTGTTCAACATCGGGTCCGGCACGGCGCACAGCTTCGCCGACCTTGCAAACGCGGTCTTCGCCGCGCTCGGCCGCGACCCGCAGATCGATTTCGTCGACATGCCGGAAGTCCTGCGCGGCCGTTACCAATATTTCACCGAGGCGCGAATGGCGCGCCTGCGCGCCGCCGGCTACGATCGCCCCGCGACGCCGCTCGCCGACGGTGTGGCGCGCTATGTCCGCGATTGCCTCGACACCGACGACCCCTATCGCTGAGCGTGGATCCGCCGCTGTGCTTCCCCTGGTCCTGAACTTTCCCGACATCGATCCGATCGCGGTCCGGCTCGGGCCGGTGGCGATCCGCTGGTACGCCCTCGCCTATATCTCCGGGATCGTTCTCGGCTGGCTCTACATGCGCTGGCTGGCGACCCGCTCGCCGAAATTCACGACCAAGGTCCAGGTCGACGATTTCCTGATTTGGGCGACGCTCGGTATCGTCCTCGGCGGGCGCCTCGGCTATGTCGTCTTCTACAACGCTGGCTACTACCTCCAGCATCCGGTCGAAATCCTCTATCTGTGGCAGGGCGGGATGTCGTTCCACGGCGGCCTGCTCGGCGTGGTGCTCGCGATCTATCTCTATTCGCGCAAACTTCACGTTCGCTTCACCACATTCGGCGACCTGGTTTGCATGGCGGTGCCGATCGGCCTGTTCTTCGGGCGCATCGCCAACTTCGTCAATGGCGAGCTGTTCGGGCGTGCGAGCGACGTATCGTGGGCGATCATCTTTCCCGCCGGCGGCGCTATCCCGCGTCACCCCAGCCAACTCTACGAGGCGGCACTCGAGGGGTTATTGTTGTTCCTCATCATGTTCGCGATCGAAATGACGACCCGGCTCCGCGAGCGCTCCGGTTTCGTCAGCGGCGTGTTTGTCGCCGGTTATGGCGTCTCCCGCTTCGTCGTCGAATTCTTCCGCGAACCCGATGCCCATCTCGGCACGCTGGCGCTCGGCCTCAGCATGGGCCAATGGCTATCGCTGCCGATGGTCCTGATCGGCGGAGCGATGATGCTGTGGAGCCTGCGCCGCGTGTGACCCCTATCGAGACCAGGGTGCGACGCATGATCGCCGCCGAAGGCGCGGTCAGCATCGCCCGCTTCATGGCCGAGATTCTCTCCGCCGACGCCGATGGCTACTACCGCGATCGCGACCCGCTGGGCGCCGGCGGCGATTTCGTGACCGCGCCCGAGATCAGCCAGATGTTCGGCGAACTCCTCGGCCTGTGGGCGGTCGACACCTGGCAGCAGATGGGCCGGCCGGCGCCGTTTCGATTGATCGAGTTGGGCCCCGGCCGCGGCACGCTGATGGCCGATGCCCTGCGCGCCGCCCGTTTGTCGCCGGATTTTCTGCATGCGGCCGAGCTCCACCTGGTCGAGATCAACCAGGCGCTGCGGGCCAGCCAGCGGGAACGGCTTGGCGAATTCGATCCGGCCTGGCACGACGAACTGGGCACCGTGCCGGCCGGCCCCCTGGTGCTGATCGCCAACGAATTCCTCGATGCCTTGCCGGTCCACCAGATGGTGCGCACGGCGGCGGGCTGGCGGGAGCGGGCGGTCGGCCTCGACCAAGTGGCGGACCGCTTGGCCTGGACCGACGCCACGCCGTCGCCGGCGCTCGCCCCATTGGCCGAAGCCATCCACACGGCGGCAGTCGGCGATATCTACGAGATCGGTCCGGCGCGGACCGAAATCGTGACCGCGGTCGCCCAGCGGTGCCGGCGTCATGGCGGCGCGGCCTTGTTCATCGATTACGGCCATGACGGCGACATGGCGGCGGGCGATACGCTGCAAGCGGTACGGCGGCACGCCTACCACGATCCGCTCGACGCGCCGGGCACCGCGGACCTCTCCAGCCATGTCGCGTTCGGCACGCTGCGCCGGGCCGCGAGCGAGGCCGGCGCCAGGCCCTGGGGCCCGATCGCGCAGGGTCTGTTCTTGCTGCGTCTCGGCCTCCAGGTGCGTGCCGACCGGCTCAAATCCACGGCGACGACAGCCGACCAGGCCGCCGCCGTCGACGCCGCGCTCCACCGATTGATTCACGCCGGAGAAATGGGCACCCTGTTCAAAGTCTTGGCGGTCACGGGGGCGAATGCATCCGCCCCCGCCGGGTTCGAGGAGGTACTATGAGCGAAGCGCCGGAGCCGTTGGTTGCGCCCGCATTATCGGAAATGGATGGCGTCGTCCATGGATTCTTCCCGCGTCGCGGCGGCGTCAGCGAAGGCATCTATGATTCGCTCAATTGCGGCTATGGATCGAACGACGACCGCGGAGCGGTACGCGAGAACCGTGGCCGCGCCATACGCGCGCTTGGCCAAGATGACTGCGAAGCCGCGACCGCTTACCAGATCCACAGCAATCGCGTGGTCGAGGTCGAGGGCGCCTGGGAACCCGGCGAGGGTCCCCGCGCCGACGGCATGGTGACGGTCCGGCGTGGCCTGCCGATCGGCATCCTGACCGCCGATTGCGCGCCGGTCCTGTTCGCCGACGCCGAGGCCGGCGTCGCCGGCGCCGCCCATGCCGGGTGGCGGGGCGCGGTCGACGGCATCGTCGAGGCGACAATCGACGCGATGATTGCCCGTGGCGCCCGGCGGGAGCGCATCGGTGCCGCGGTCGGACCCTGTATCGGCCCCCAATCCTATGAGGTCGGCTCGGAGTTCCCAAGGCCGTTCCTCGATCAAGACGCCGCCAATAGCCGGTTCTTCCGACCGGCGGCGCGCGCCGGCCATTACCTGTTCGACCTTCCGGGCTATGTGGAGTATCGATTGCAACGTCTCGACCTCGCCCGGGTATCGGTGGTAGCGCGCGACACCTGTGCCGAAGCGGGTGAATTTTTCAGTTATCGGCGAACCTGCCACGACGGCGGTGGTGATTACGGCCGCAATTTGTCACTCATAATGTTGAGGGATTGATGGCTCTACATTTCACAGCGGCGGAATTCGCCGAGCGTCAGCGCCGCGCCTGCGCGGCCATGGCCGAGGCCGGGCTCGACGGATTGCTCATGTTCCGTCAGGAAAGCATGTACTACCTGACCGGCTACGACACCTTCGGATACGTCTATTTTCAGTGCCTCTATCTCGGTGCCGACGGGACCATGACGTTGCTGACCCGCGCCCCGGATTTGCGCCAAGCCCAACATACGTCGGTCATCGAGGATATCCGGATCTGGGTCGATCGCGAGGGCGCGACACCGGCCGACGACCTGCGGGCGATGCTCGATTCTCATGGCTGCGCCGGTGAACGGCTCGGCGTCGAGTACGAAGCCTATGGCCTGACCGGGCGCAACGCGCTGCGGCTGAACGCGGCGCTCGATGGTTTCTGCACACTCGTCGACGGCTCCGACCTGGTCAGCCGGCTACGCCTGGTCAAAAGCGAGAGCGAGATCGAATACGTCCGCCGGGCAGCGGCGCTGGCCGACGATGCGCTCGACGAAGCCAACCGACTGGCGGTCGCCGGCGCCTTCGAGGGCGACATCCTGGCCGCCATGCACGGCGCCATCTATCGCGGCGGCGGTGATGAACCCGGCAACGAATTCATCATCGGCTCGGGCAACGATTCCCTGCTCTGCCGCTATTTCAGCGGCCGCAGGCACCTCGATTCCGAGGACCAGTTGACGTTGGAATTCGCCGGCGTTTATCGGCACTACCATGCCTGTCTCATGCGCACCGTGCGGATCGGCGAGCCACCGGCGCGCCAGCGCGAGATGTACGAGGTCGCCGCCGGATCCCTGGCCGCGGCCCGCGCCGCCCTGAGACCGGGGCGACCGATTGGCGAGGTCTTCGACGCCCATGCCGCAATCATCGACGGCGCCGGCATGCAAGAACACCGGATGAACGCCTGCGGCTACAGCATGGGTACGACCTTCGCCCCCAACTGGATGGACTGGCCGATGTTCTATCACGGCAACCCGGTGGTCGCCGAGCCGGGGATGGTGTTTTTCATTCACATCATCATTTTCGATAGTCCGGCGGGATTGGCGATGAGCATTGGCGAAACGGTCGAGGTCACGGCGGCGGGCAACGAGCGCCTGTCTCGGTCCGCGCTCGATTTCGTCGTCAACTGAGCCGGTCATGCCTCACCTGTTGTTCTTTCTGCTGTTCTGCCTGCTCGGGGTCCTGGCGACATGCGCGCTCTAATCCTCGTGCTGGTCGCGATATCTATGACGGCGGCACTGTTGAGCGCCTGCGACAAGAAGCAGAATCCATTTTGGGTGTTGCGGCCGGAGCCGGAGAAGGACGCGGCGATGCTCTATCTGCCCGACCGCGCCGGCATCGTCGTCGGTCGGGTCGAAGGTATCGACTCCTCGCAGTCGGCGGCACTGACCGAAGCGCTGGTCGCCGCCCTTCAAGCGGCCAACGTGCCGGCCGGCAGCGGCGAAGGGGCGGGCAATCAGGACAGCCAGATTCTGGAGACCCGCGGCCACGCCACGGCGGCCGACGCCGACGGCGTCGATGTCGAGATCACCTGGGACCTCTATGAGCATGGCGGAACGCTGATCGGGAGCGGCGTCGCCGCCGGGGTCGTGCCGCCGGGGTCGTGGGCGACGGCGGAGCCTTCGGCCATGAACGGTCTAGCCAATCGCATTGTCCCCGAGGTGGCCGGATTGATCCAGGTCGATATGGGCGAGCAAGCGCTGCTGGGCGAACGAACCAAGGTCCATTTCGCGGGCCTCACGAACGCGCCCGGCGACGGGGCCAAGGTTCTGCCGCCGTTGGTGACGTATTTGTTCACCAAGAACGGCTACGAGGTCACCAAGACCACCGAGGGTGGTTTCACGGTGACGGGCCACTATATCGCCGCGCCGGAGCCGGAAAACATGGAGCGGATCGCCCTCAATTGGCAGGTCGTGGATCCGGGCGGCCAAGAGATCGGCGTCATCACGCAAGAAAACGTCATCCCCAAGGGCACGCTCGACGGTGCGTGGGGGGATGCCGCGTTCTTTATCGCCGAGGGTGCCGTACAGGGCGTCCACGCGCTGCTCCTGGCCAACGCCGACGCCGCGGACGGGGCCGCCGAATAGCCGATCCAATGGCCGCCGGGGCGGCCGGGTTCGAAGTTTACAGTCCGTGACGAGGCTGATAGATTTTGCGCCCGCTCAGGGGGTTCGCAGAATTCGATTGCCGGCGGACTGGCGCTCGGGGGAAAGCCATGAAATTGATCGCAGGCAATAGCAATCGGCCTCTCGCCGAGGCAATTTCCGCCTATTTGAACCTGCCACTGACCGAGGCGACCATCCGGCGATTTTCCGACATGGAAATCTTCGTCGAGATTTTGGAGAACATTCGCGGCGAGGATGTTTTCGTCATCCAATCGACGTCCTTCCCGGCCAACGACAACCTGATGGAATTGCTGGTTCTGGTCGACGCGCTGCGGCGCGCTTCGGCCCGCCGCATCACGACCGTCCTGCCCTATTTCGGCTATGCCCGCCAGGACCGCAAGACCGGACCCAGAACGCCGATATCGGCCAAACTGGTCGCCAACCTGATAACCACGGCGGGCGCCAACCGGGTCCTGACCCTCGATCTGCATGCCGGACAGATCCAGGGCTTCTTCGACATCCCTCTCGACAACCTGACCGCCGAGCCGGTTTTCACCAATGACATCGAAGAGCAGTTCGGACACGACAATATTGTTATAGTTTCGCCGGATGTCGGCGGCGTGATCCGGGCTCGCACCATCGCGAAACGACTTGACGCGGAACTCGCGATCATCGATAAGCGCCGCGAACGCGCGGGCGATTCCGAGGTGATGAATGTTATCGGCGAGATCCGCGGACGGCGCTGCATCTTGGTCGATGACATCGTCGATTCGGCGGGTACGCTGTGCAACGCGGCGACGGCGCTGATCGCGGACGGCGCGGAGAGCGTCGGCGCCTATGTCACCCACGGCGTCCTATCCGGGGGCGCCGTCGGCCGTATCGCCTCATCGCCGCTCGCGTATATGGTAACCACCGACAGCATCACCGCGACGGAGGCGGTGCGGGTGTCGGATAACGTGCGGCAGCTGACGATTGCCCCGCTATTGGGTGAGGCGATGCGCCGTATCAGCGAAGAAACATCGGTCTCCAGTCTGTTTCATTAGGGATTTTGGGGACATGGATTTGGCTGACGCCGACACCCCTGGAGGCCGGCGTCGATGAGAGGGCGGCCACTGTCGCCGATCGTTTTCTAGAGGAGTCGATAATGGCAGACACACAACAAATCGCAGCGGAGCTGCGGGACCGGGCCGGAAAGGGGGCCGCCCGGGCGATCAGACGTACCGGCCGGGTGCCGGCGGTGATCTATGGCGACAAGAAGGATCCGGTGATGATCAGCCTCGAGCCGCGCGAGCTCGACCGCTACCTGCAGCGGGCCGGGTTTTTCAGCACGTTGTTCAACATCGAGGTCGACAAGGCCAAACACCAGGTGTTGCCGCGCGATGTTCAATTCCACCCGGTCTCGGACCGGCCGCTCCATGTCGATTTCCTGCGCGTGAGCGCACGTACCCGAATCAATGTCGACGTGGCGGTGGAATTCGTCGACGAAGAGGAAAGCGATGGACTGAAGCGAGGCGGCGTGATCAACGTGGTGCGCCACGACATCGAGCTCAACTGTTCCGCCGGCAACATCCCCTCGGTTATCGTCATCAGCCTGGCCGGTCTCGATATCGGCGACAGTGTCCACATCAGCGATATCAATCTACCTGACGGTGTGGAACCGACGATCACCGACCGCGACTTCACCATCGCGACCATCGCCGCACCGACCCTCATGGTCGAGGAGGAAGAGGAAGACGAAGGAGGCGAGGAAGGCGAGGAAGGCGAAGAGGGCGAAGGCGAAGAGGGCGAAGGCGAAGAGGGCGCCGAAGGGGAAGCCGCCGAAGAGTCCAAAGAGGACTGATCCGCGTCGTCATGCTGCTTTTCGTGGGCCTGGGCAATCCCGGTACGAAACATGCCCGGAACCGGCACAATATTGGCTTCATGGCGGTCGACGAGATCGCGCGCCGCCACAGGTTCGGCCCGTTCCGATCGCGTTTTCAGGGGCTGATCGCCGAGGGCAAACTCGACGGCAAGAAGGTTCTCGCGCTCGAGCCTCTGACGTTCATGAACCGGTCCGGTCAATCGGTTGCGGCCGCCGCCCGGTTCTACAAGATCGCGCCCGCCGACATCGTGGTGTTCCACGACGAGCTCGACCTCGCAGCGGCGAAGGTCCGCGTCAAGCGAGGCGGCGGCGCGGCCGGGCACAACGGCCTGCGCAGCCTCGACCAGCATATCGACGCCGACTATCGGCGGGTCCGTCTCGGCATCGGTCATCCCGGCGATCGAAATCGCGTACACAGCTATGTGCTGCACGATTTCGCCAAGGCCGATCAGGGCTGGCTGGACGCCCTGCTGGCTGCCGTCGGCGAGGCGGCACCGTTGCTTGCGATGGGCGACGACGGAGAATTCATGAACCGCGTCTCCATCGCGACCAGGCCTTTCGCCAAACCCGACGAGACACTCAAGACTCCACCCAACACGGTCGGACCCGGAACCGACACGGCGGTCTGACATGGGCTTCAATTGCGGCATCGTCGGCCTGCCCAATGTCGGCAAGTCGACCCTGTTCAACGCGCTCACGGCGACCGCCATCGCGGACGCCGCCAACTATCCGTTCTGCACCATCGAACCGAATGTCGGCCGGGTCGCGGTCCCCGACGACCGGCTCGACGCCATCGCCAGGCTGGCCAAATCGGCGCGCGTCGTCCCGACGGCATTGGAATTCGTCGATATCGCGGGCCTCGTCCGCGGCGCCAGCAAGGGCGAGGGGCTCGGCAATCAGTTCCTCGCCAATATTCGCGGCGTCGAGGCCATCGCCCACGTCGTGCGCTGCTTCGACGGCGGCGGCGTCCACCACGTCGAGGGCTCGATCGACCCGGAACGCGACATCGAGACCGTCGAAACCGAGCTCATGCTGGCCGACCTCGACAGCCTCGAACGCCGGCACGAGGTGGTCATCAAGCGGGCGCGCGGCGGAGATAAGGAAGCCCGGCGCGCGCTCGCCGCAATCGAACCGGCGCTGACCGCGCTTCGCGCCGGCATGCCCGCACGCTCGGTCGAATTGGCGCTTGACCTGCGCCCTGCCTTCCGCGGACTGCAATTGCTGACCGCCAAACCGGTCCTCTATGTCTGCAACGTCGACGAGAGATCGGCCGCCAACGGCAACGACTATTCGCGCATCGTGGCCGAGCGCGCGGCACGGGAGGGTGCCGCCAGCGTCGTCGTTTCGGCTGCCATCGAGGCCGAGGTGGCGCAGCTCGAATCGCCCGCCGAGAAGACCGAATTTCTCGAAGAACTCGGCCTGGCGGAACCCGGGCTGCATCGCGTCATCCGTGCCGGCTACGCGCTACTCCATCTGATAACCTTTTTCACCGCCGGTCCCAAAGAGAGCCACGCCTGGACCGTGGTCGACGGGACCAAGGCGGCGGCGGCGGCGGGTCGCATTCATACCGATTTCCAGCGCGGCTTCATCTGTGCCGAGACGATTTCCTGTGCCGACTACATCGCCTGCGGCGGCGAGCAAGGCGCCAGAGAGGCCGGCAAGATGCGCCAGGAAGGGCGTGACTACGTCGTGCGCGACGGCGATGTTCTACTCGTCCGCTTCAATGTCTAGGGCGCATGACGCTCTGGCCCGGGGTCTCGCCGGTGTCGCGGCGGCGGGCGTGCATGCTATCTTGCCGGTGTTTGACGAGGAAATTTAAGGACGCGAACAAGCGATGAAATTGGTCGATATCGCGCGCGCGCTCGACGGCAATCTCATTGGTGACGGTGAGATAGATATCGCGCGCCCGGCCCACCCGGATCAGGCTGCCGATGCGAGCGACCTCGCGCTCGTCTTCTCCGAGGCCGCCCTCGACCGAGTGCTGGCGTCGCCGGTGATCGCCGTCATGGTCTCATCGTCGGTGACGGTGTCGCCGGAACGGTTTCGGGGCATCGTCGAAGTCGACGACACCCGCACCGCCCTGGCCGCGCTGACCGCGCTGTTCGCACCCGAGCCCGCGATCGAGCCGGGAATTCATCCGAGTGCCGTGATCGACGACAGCGCGCGGTTGGCGGCGGATGTAGCCGTGGGTCCCCACACGGTGATCGGCCCCGATGTCGAGATCGGCGCCGGCACCCGCATCCTGTCGCAGGTCGCGATCGGCTCCGGCGCGAGGCTCGGCGCCGGCTGCCTGATCCATCCAGGGGTGCGCATCGGTCATGACGTGCACATCGGCGACCGGGCCATTCTGCATTCCAACGCGGTGATCGGCGCCGACGGTTTCGGTTTCGCCCTGCCCGGCGCGCCGCAGACGAGTTCCTACATTCACGCGCGCGAGGTCGAGCCGTTCCTGTTCGATATCCGGCGCGTCCACTCACTGGGTACCGTGGTGATGGGCGACGACGTCGAGGTCGGGGCCTGTTCGACCATCGACCGCGCCACGGTGGGCGAGACCCGCATCGGCAACAACACTAAGATCGATAACCAGGTCATGATCGGCCACAACACGGTCATCGGCGAGAATTGCCTGCTCGCCGGTCATGTCGGCATCTCGGGCAGTGTCACCGTCGGCGACCGCGTGATCATGGCCGGCAAGGTCGGCATCGTCGACCACGTTACGATCGGCGATGATGCGAACCTGGGCGCGCGGTCGACGATCATGCGCGACGTGCCCCCGCGCACCGTCACCATGGGCTATCCGGCGGTGCCGGCGGCCGACTTCTTCGCCCGGATCAAGCAGACCCATATCGTCAAGCTGTCGGGCGCGGCCAAACGCCTGCGCGAGCTGGCCGACCGGGTCAAGAAGCTGGAGCAGAAAAGCGGCGACGGCGAAACGTAGTGAATGGGCTCGGCGCCGGCCGGGCCCCGTCGGCCTAGGTCGTGCCGGACCCGCGCTTGTAATCGGTGAACTTGTCGACCACCCGTTTCATCTCCGCGCTGTCGAGCAGGACCGGTTCGCCGATCTGCAGCGCGCGCCAATACTGCTCGGCCAAAGATTCGACTTCGATGGCCATGGCGACAGTGCGAGCCGAAACACTTGCCGCATCGGTCCGTCCGGGCCAATCTAGGATTGTCCAGCGGGGCGACGGGACCTTCGCCGAGGCGATCCGGGCCCGGTCCGGGATGTGTCGAACGGAAGCAGTGGAGAGGGAGTGCCGGATGAAACCCTACGGCCTCGTCTTGACGATTCTCATGCTGGGCATGACGGCGGCCTGTGCCTCCTACAAGACCGAGCATCATGCCAGCAGCGCTGAACGGGATCTTCGCCTGGCCGAGGATGACGGCGTGCTGATCGTCGGGTTCGAGTACGACGATAGCTTTTTTGCGCCGCGCGAAGGTGTCCGTACGATGGAGTTCTGGGAGTTCGATTCCGAGAAGCGGCTGTGGAGGCGTCCCGCGAAGGGGAGCGTGGTGCAGAGCATGAGCCGCGGAAACTGGTTCGACGGGCGCACGGTCTATGGTCACACCGAGCTTCTGCTCCAGCCCATTCCCGCGGGCACTTACGCCCTGGCCAAGGCCGGAGCCGGTGACGTCAAGTTCGCGATGGAGGAGAATACATTCGCCTTCACCGTGCGCCCCGGCGAGGTCACCTATATCGGCAACCTGAGATTCAGCCGTCCAACGTTCGTCTTCGTGGACGTCTACGTCGACCCGATCGGACGAACCGAGCGATATGCCGAGCAGTTGTTGTCCGAGTACCCTTACCTGCCGCAAACGATCCGCCAGCAGGAGCCCGAGTTCCTTGCGCTCGACTGCAAGGCCGACGGCTTCTTCGATGAGCCCCTCGAACTGTGCTCGGTTCCGCCGCCGGGCGCGCCATCAGAGTGATCGTCCCTCCGATCGGCCAACCTCCGCCCTGCACAATAGGGCCGCGCCAAGGCCAGCGTCACATCGAGCCCACCCTCTTGCGTTTCGGAGCGGCACTACCGAATTTACCGCCAGGCGGCGGCGCCGCCCTACAGCCCCGATTTCAATCCCATCGAGCAGGCCCTCTCAAAACTCAAGGCCCACCTCCGAGGTATCGGCGCCAGAACCTACGACGACCTCATTGCCGCCATCGGTGACGTTTGCACCCTCTTCCACTCCGCAGAGTGTTGGAATTTCTTCAAGGCTGCCGGTTATGCTTCAGATTAAACGGAAAACGCTTTAGGTCCCGCGTTTGTAATCGGTGAACTTGTCGACCACCCGTTTCATCTCCGCGCTGTCGAGCAGGACCGGTTCGCCGATCTGCAGCGCTCGCCAGTATTGCTCGGCCAGGGCCTCGACTTCGATGGCCATGCCGAACGCCCCTTCGAGGTCCGTCTCGACCGTGACCATGCCGTGATTGGCCAACAGGCACGCTCGACGGCCCTCGAGCGCGGCGACGGCGAGGCGGCCGAGCTCGGCGCTGCCGAAGGTCGCATAGGGCGCACAGCGGATGGTGTCGCCGCCGGCGATCGCAATCATGTAGTGGAACGCCGGAATGTCCCGACCGACGCAGGCGAGCGCCACCGCGAACGGGGAATGGACGTGGACGATGGCGCCGACGTCGCGCCGCGCCGCGTAGACATCGCGATGCAGCGGCCATTCGCTCGACGGGCGCCCTGCCCCGTCCCACTCGCCGTCACCGCCGACCGCCACGATCGAAGCGCCGTCGATTTGGGCAGGCGGTACGCCCGAGGGCGTTATCAAGAAACCGTCGCCGAACCGGACGCTCAAATTTCCGCTGCACCCACGGTTGAGGCCGAGCGCGTCGAGCCGCTCCATGACGACCGTCATCTCCGCGCGCAGGGCGGCCTCGGTCATTCCGCGTCGCTGCCCAATACACGCCCGGCGACGGCGTCGAGTTTCGCGACCATGGCGGGGTCGCGTGCCTCGGGCGCGGTGATGATCGCATTGTCGAGGGCGGTGTGGCAGCCGGCCTGACAAGCGCCGGTACGGCCGCTGAGCCGCGGCACCACCCGGCCGACCAAACCGCGCGCCTTGTCGGCGTTGTCGAGCAGGACCTGGATAATGGTCTCAACGGTCACATGCGCCTCCTCCGGCGCCCAGCAATCGTAGTCGGTGACCATGGCGACGGTCGCGTAACACATCTCCCCCTCGCGCGCGAGTTTGGCCTCCGGCATGTTGGTCATGCCGATGACGTCGCATTTCCAGCTGCGATACAGCTCGGATTCGGCACGCGAGGAGAATTGCGGGCCTTCCATCGCCAAATAGACGCCGCCGCGGACGACATCGAGGCCGATCTCCGTGGCCGTCGCCGCGAGTCGGTCGCCGAGCCGTGAACAAACCGGGTCGGCCATCGACACATGGGCGACCAGGCCGGTGTCGAAGAACGACTTGGCGCGGGCGAACGTGCAGTCGATGAATTGATCGACCAGCACAAACGTGCCGGGCGCGAGGCCCTCGCGCAGCGAGCCGCAGGCGCTCAAGGACAGGATCTCGGTGACGCCGACGCGTTTGAGCGCATCGATATTGGCGCGATAGTTGAGTTGCGACGGCGGGATGCGATGACCGCGTCCATGGCGCGGCAGGAATACGACATCCTGCCCGCCCAATTTGCCGCGCAGCAACTGGTCCGACGGCGTGCCGAACGGGGAATCGACGGCGATCCATTCCGCTTCGCTCAGGCCATCAATATCGTAGATGCCGCTGCCGCCGATGACGCCGATCACCGGCGGTGTACCAGGTTCTGCCATAGCTCGAGTTCCCGTTCCGCTGCCCGCCGTGGCCGCACTCTGTCAATTCGCGATCGGCGGTGCAAGCATGTCGATTGAGGTCCGCCGCGCGGCATGTTTAAACAGGCGGTCACGCGATCAAGGAGACCCACAATGCTTTCATCGCCGGTGCGAATCCTGGTTTTGGCGGTGTTCCTCGCCGCCACCCTGCCGGTTGCCCTGGCGAGCGCGCAAGCGGAGCGCTTCGCGGCGCCCTTCATCGACGCGATCGACAGCACGCTCACGGGCGAGCAGCCGCCCGACCTGGCGCTCGATGCGATCCGCGGCGTGCCCGACGAAGTTCTACCCGCCTTTGATCAATGGTTTGGCGAGAACGCCCACCGCATGCCGCCGATTTACTTGTTTACCTATGCCGACCGCATCTATCCGGTCGACCAGGTCCAGGCGGCGCGATGGTTTTTCGCCGGTCGGACGCGTCTGCTGTACGATGCGCTGCGTTGCCGCGACACCTCCGTGTTCGAGCGCGTCGCCGAGGTCGATTCCGTGCTCGCGACCATCGTCGCCTTCGTCCAGGACAACCCCGCCGAAGGCGCCGCCGCCGGCAAATGGGCGCTGAAATGGGATTCCACCCACGACGTGATCGAACGCCCGGACGCTTTGCTGCGGTTCTGTTTGACCGGTATCCGCGGCAGGCGGCTGGCGATCCAGCAGGGCAAGGTCGAAGGCGTCACCCGGGAAGCCGATCTCGCCAAGCATCCCGGCATCCACATCCCGCTCCCCGATGTCGACAGCGCGCAGGGATGGGTGCAGCCGAAATCGGCCTATCCAAAGGCGCGCGGCGACTCGTTCATGATCACCCAGAGGGTCATCGACCAGCTCGTCTCGCGGCGATAGCACGGCGCGGCCGTGCCGACTTGAAAAGGGCTGCCCGAAGGCAGCCCCAATCTAGCGAAATCCGCCGAGCCTTAATGAAGATCAGCCCAGATCTTGCGCTTATAGGCGTAGAGCAGGCCGGTCAGGATGAGCAGGAACAGGATGACCTTGATGCCGGTGGTCTTGCGTTCCTCCATCTCCGGCGACGCGGCCCAGCTCAGGAACGTGGTCACGTCGCGGGCCATCTGGTCGACCGTCGCCGGCGTGCCGTCGGCATACTCGACCAGGTCGTCGAACAAGGGCGGCGGCATGGCGATCTGGTGCCCGGGGAAATACTCGTTGTAGTAGGCGCCGTCGGGCAGGTCGAAATCCGCCGGCGGCTCTTCCTCATAACCGGTCAGCAAGGCATAGAGATAATCCGGGCCGCCAATGCGCGATTTCGTGATCAGCGACAGGTCGGGCGG
Source organism: Alphaproteobacteria bacterium (assembly GCA_024244705.1). Taxonomy (NCBI): domain Bacteria; kingdom Pseudomonadati; phylum Pseudomonadota; class Alphaproteobacteria; species Alphaproteobacteria bacterium. The sequence goes on along the minus strand of JAAEOK010000115.1, from coordinate 45,403 downwards.
CATTGCGCCGCCATTGGCGGCTATGGCCGCGTTATCGTTGGGGAACGGCGACACGAAGCGGTCGGACGGCCGCGCCGGGCGCTCGAACATCTCGCCTTCGTCATCGGGACCGTCGGTGACATCCTTCTCGGAGGCGATGGCCTGAATCTGGGCGTCCGAGTATCCGAGCGCGGTCAGATTGCGGTAGGACACCAGGCGCAGCGAATGGCAGCTCGAGCAGTTCTCCTGATAGACCTGGAGTCCGCGCTGCGCCTCGGCGCGGTCGAAGGTGCCGAAAGGCCCGTCGAACGACCAGCTCTGGCTTGGGATCTCGACCCCTTCGGCCGCGATCGCCGGACCCGCCCCGCCCATGGCCAGGGCCAGCCCCACAACTGCGCTCGCCATTATCCTACGCATCAGGCTTTCTCCGCCGTGGCGCCGGCGGCCGCCCCGCCGCCGCCTAACACCGGTTCGCTGATACTGGTCGGCAGCGGTCTAGGTCGCTCGATCATGCCCAAGAGCGGCATCAGAATGATGAAGTGGAAGAAATACCAGTAGGTCGAGATTCGTCCGATGGCAACAAAGTGGCCCTCGGGCGGATTCGCCCCGACCCAGCCGAGGACGAAACAATCGACCAACAACAGCCAGAAGAACAGCTTGTAGAGCGGGCGGAACCTGGCGCTTCGCACCTTCGATGTGTCGAGCCAGGGCAGAGCGAACAGGATCAGGATCGAGGCGAACATGCCGATGACGCCAGCCAGCTTGGCGTCAATGATGATATAGCCGAAGGCGATCCACTCGCCGACGAAATTGGCGGGCAGCGCGCGCAGGATGGCGTAGAACGGCAGGAAATACCATTCCGGTACGATATGCGGCGGTGTCAACAGCGGATTAGCCTCGATATAGTTGTCCGGTTCGCCGAAGAAGTCGGGCGCGAAAAAGACGAAATAGGCATAAAAGATGAGGAAAACACCGAGCCCGAACAGGTCCTTGATCGTGTAGTAGGGATTGAATGGAATGGTGTCTTGCGGACCCTTGGGATCGATCCCCAGCGGGTTGTTGGAGCGCGTCGTATGCAGCGCCACCAAATGCAGGAACACGGCTCCGACAATCACGAACGGCAGCAGGTAATGCAGGCTGAAGAAGCGCTTGAGGGTCGCGTTGTCGACCGAGAACCCACCCCACAGCCAGGTCACGATGCTGTCGCCGACCCAAGGTATGGCCGAGAACAGGTTGGTGATGACGGTGGCACCCCAGAAGCTCATCTGGCCCCACGGCAGCACATAGCCCATGAACGCGGTCGCCATCATCAACAACAGGATGACGATACCCAGCCACCACAGCACCTCGCGTGGCGATTTGTAGGAGCCGTAATACATTCCGCGGAAGATGTGGATATAGACGACGATGAAGAACATCGTCCCGCCGTTCATGTGGATGTAGCGGATCAGCCAGCCGTAATTGATGTCGCGCATGATGCGTTCGACGCTGTCGAACGCCTGCTCCGAATCCGGCGTGTAGTACATCGCCAGGAAAATGCCGCTGACGATCAGGATGACCAGCACGATTCCGGCCAGCGATCCGAAATTCCACCAATAGTTCAAGTTCTTCGGCGTCGGGTATTGGTTCAGCTCATGATCCATGAAGCTGATCAGCGGAAGCCGGTCATCGAACCATTTGACGAAGCGGTTGTTTAGATAGGACGCACTCATTCCCGGCCCTCCCCTCAGCCGATCTTGACCGTCGTTTCGTTGACGAATTCATAGGTCGGCACTTCCAGATTGCTCGGCGCAGGGCCCTTGCGAATGCGGCCCGAGGTGTCGTAATGCGAACCGTGGCAGGGGCAGAACCAGCCGCCGAACTCACCCTTCGGATCGCCGGCGCGCTGCCCGAGCGGAATACAGCCGAGGTGGGTGCAGACGCCGACCATGATCAGCCAAGGCGGCTGCTCGACGCGGGCGCTGTCTTCCTGCGGGTCGATCAATTCGACCATCGGCGTATTTTCCGCCTCCGCAATCTCCTCTTCGGTGCGGTGGCGAACGAAAACCGGCTTGCCGCGCCATTTGACGGTAATCGACTGGCCGACTTCGATCGGCGAAAGGTCGACCTCGGTGGTCGACAACGCCAAGGTATCGGCGGCCGGGTTCATGCTGTCGATGAACGGCCAAATCGCGATCGCCGTCCCGACGACACCGAATCCCGCGGTCGCCAACAACAGAAAATCGCGTCTGCTCTCCCCTTCGCCGTGGCCGGCGGCGGTCGCGTTCCCTGCCGATTCCGCCATGATCGTCCTCGTCCTTTGTTTCCGCCTGAAGCGACTTGCGATACAAGTTTAGCGTGGAGCGGGCCCGACTGCACAGCCAATTGTGCAGCGCGATGCCACGTATCCCCTTGTGGCGTGGTGGTATAATGCAAATTCCGTCCCTTGCAAAGTCCGGCTCGATGAAAATCCGCACTTTTCCGGATGGGCGCAAGAATTTGCGTCTCGCGCTCTATCAACCCGACATCCCGCAGAACACCGGCGCCATGATGCGGTTGTCCGCGTGCCTCGGTATCGGGCTCGACATCATCGAGCCCTGCGGCTTCGTACTCGACGACAAGCGGCTGCGGCGGACCAGCATGGACTACCGCCACCAGCTTGATCTGCGCCGGCACGATTCGTGGACGACTTTCGCCGAGTGGCTGGCGACCGCGGCGGCGCCCCGGTTGGTGGTCTTGTCGACCAGGGCCGAGCAAAGTTACGCCGACTTCGCCTACCGGCCCGACGACGTGATTCTGGTCGGTCGGGAATCGGCCGGCCTTCCCGATGAGGTTCACGATCGCGCCGACGCCCGCCTCGCCATCCCGATGGCGGACGGCGTGCGATCGCTCAATGTCGTCACCGCGGCGGCCATGGTCCTCGGGGAAGGATTGCGGCAGACCCGCTGGACCCGGGCGGGCGAGAGATGAGCGAGGCCTCCGCGGAAAGAGCCCGTCAGGGCCGCGCCACCGCCTGGTTCGAGGAATTGCGCGACCGCATCTGCGTCGCGTTCGAGGACCTCGAGGACGCCCTGGTCAGGGTCCACGCGGACCGCCCGCCGGGCCGCTTTACGCGCACGCCGTGGCAGCGCCCGGAAGGCGGGGGTGGGGTGATGTCGGTCATGCACGGGCGGGTATTCGAAAAGGTCGGCGTCAATGTGTCGACCGTGTATGGCGAGTTTTCGGAAAAATTCCGCAAGGAAATCCCCGGCGCCGACAGTGACCCCCGGTTCTGGGCGAGCGGCATTTCACTGGTCGCCCACATGCAGTCACCCCGTGTCCCCGCGGTCCATATGAACACCCGCCACGTCGTCACCTCGAAGTCGTGGTTCGGCGGCGGCGCCGATCTGACGCCGATGGTCCCCGATGACGCCGATACCGCGGCGTTCCATGCCGCGTTGCGAACCGCCTGCGACGCCCACGGCGATGACTACTACGCGCGCTACAAGAAGTGGTGCGACGAGTACTTCTTCCTCGAACACCGCGGCGAGCCGCGAGGCGTCGGCGGCATTTTCTACGATTATCTGGACAGCGGCGATTGGGGGGCCGATTTCGCCTTCACCCAAGCCGTCGGCCGCGCCTTCCTCGAGGTCTATCCGAAAATCGTCGCCCGCCATATGAACGAAAGCTGGACCGAAGACGAGCGCGAACACCAACTCGCTCGCCGCGGCCGCTATGTCGAGTTCAACCTGATCTACGATCGCGGCACCCGCTTCGGCCTGATGACCGGCGGCAATGTCGAGGCCATTTTGATGTCGCTGCCGCCGCTGGCCAAATGGCCGTAGAGTCTTGACCTCGGAGCGCCAGTCCCGCTTATTCAAGGGCGGCCGGACGCCCAGTTGCCGTCGGCCGTCGCCGTGTGGTCGGAAAGGGGAGATTGACATGCGAATTTTGGCAACCGCGATAATCCTTGCTGCGTCGTTGACCGCCTGGACGACTGGTGCGGGGGCACAGAATCTGTCGATCAAAGCCTTCTACGGCCATTACAGCGGCGGTGGCGTCGCGGAAAGCCCCGACAGCCTGTTCTTCGACGTCACGGCGCGCGATCTCGACGTCGTCATCGAGCCCGCGAGCAGCGGTTTTCGCGTCGCCTGGACGACCGTTCTGCGCAAGGGCGGGGATCCCAACAATCCCGAAATCGTCAAGCGTACGACGGAGATCAGCTTCCAGCCCACCGACAAGCCGAATATCTTTGTCGAAAAGAGGAGTGTCACACCGTTCGACGGCACACCGCTGTCATGGGCGCGCATCGAGGGTCAGACGTTGTCGACCTATACTTTCGTGATCGAAGACGACGGCGTCTATAGCCTAGCCAGTTATGCGCGGACGGTTAGCGCGGGCGGCATGGACCTCGTGTTTACGTCGATCCGGGACGGCCAGCCGGTGAGAAGCGTGAAAGCCAAGCTGATCAAGCAGGGAAACTGACTCAACGGCAATTCGGGCGACCGCTATGTTTTGGCGCAAGAAGAAAAAGACCAACGTCGAACCGGTCCACGCCGCCGCTGCGGACGACGTGGAACCTAAGGTTGTAGCGGTGACGGCGCCGATCGTTGGCACCGTACTGGAACCGACGCCGGCGACCCCGGATGTCAAACCCGAGATCGTTGTCGAAACCCAGGAAGATCAAGCGGTCAGCGGTCGGATCGATCTCAAAACCCGCCGCGTGACGATAGACGGGGACGGGACTTAGGAATTGGCCTCGGCGTCGAACCAGGCCCGCCACGCCGGCCACTGGTCGACCCGTTCGGCGATCACGGAATATCCCGCCGCCGTGGGATGGACACCGTCCCCGGCCTTGAGCGAGCCAAGATAGAGAGGTTCGCCAACCAACGCGGTGAACAGGTCGAGGAACGGCACCTCGAGTTCCCGCGCCACATCCGCATACACCTCGGTCAGTTCCGCCGTACGGCCATTGTGAAAGCTGTAGCTTATGTCGGGGGCCGGGCGGAACGGCTGCTGCGCCTCGTCGACCGGTGTCGGGCCGACCCACAGCACCGGCTTCCACTGTCGCGCGGCGGCGATCATCTCCCGAGCGTTGGCGACGGACTCCCGCAGCGGGCAACGAATCGACCCGTCTTGCTCGGCCATATCATTGACACCAAAGGAAAAAACGAGTGCGCCGCGGCTATGGTCGGGAAGCCGGGGCGCACATTCCTGCCGCCACCGAGGGAGGATCTGGGCCGTCGTCTCGGCGCGGATGCCGAGATTGTACAGGGTCACGTCATGCTTGCGCGCCCGTTCCGCCGCGCAGGCGCGTCCCGCCCAGCCGAGATAGTCGATGTCGGCGGTGCCGTTGATGATGCTGTCGCCGACGAAACATATGCGGAGTGCGGTCACGGTTCCCCAGGCTCCCTCGAGGTCGTCTTTAGGTTGTGCCCCGGTTGACCGGCCGATGCAAGACACTCCCGCCGCCGGCCCGATATTCGGCCAACAGACGCGCCAGACAGGCCGCGCGGTCGGGGCCAAAATCTTCCCCGACCCACCACGATTCGATCGTCCGCAGCAGGACGCCGACCTCGGGGCCGGCGACAACGCCTAGCGCCAGCACATCGTCCCCGTTCAGCGGGAATGACGGCCGCGACCATGCCGCGGCCTCCGCCAGTTGCTCGGTGAGCCCGGGCCATATGCCGCCCTGCCGCGCCGCATCGAGCAGCAGCAACTCCCGATAGAGTTGCGCGCCGTGCCAATAGAACCAGTGCCGGCGCGCGCGCTCCTCGGCGACCGGCGCAAAGCCATCCGACGCCGCCGCCACCTCATGTAAATAGGCGCGGTCCGCGCCGGACAGGCGCAACCGCTCGGCGACGTCATCGATACCCGCCGGGCTGGTCGTCAGCACAGCGGCAAGGCGGCGTATTTGCCTGCCGTCGATCGCCAACGCGGCTTCCACCGCAATCAGGCCACGTAGCCGCGCGACGTCGACCGCCTCGGGCAGGACATGGGTCAAGACACCCTCCTCGGCGATGAGCGCCATCACCTCGGCGGCGGAATCCGCGGCGAGCAGCTTGAACAGCTCGGCCTGCACCCGTTCGCCCGATAAATTCGGCACCAGCGGCGCCAGGGCGCGGCAGGCCGCGAGGCCGTCGGGGTCGGGCGGCGGAACGCCGTAATGGGCGTAGAATCGGAAGAAACGCAGCAGGCGCAGCACGTCCTCACGGATTCTTTCCTCCGCCGCGCCGACAAAGCGAACGCGGCCAGCCTTGAGATCGGCGATGCCGTCGAATGGATCGTGCAGCCTACCATCGCGATCCGCCGAGATCGCGTTTATGGTCAAATCGCGCCGTGCCGCGTCGGCGGTCCAGTCATCGGTAAAGGCGACGACGGCGCGCCGGCCGTCGGTCTCGAGGTCGATTCTAAGGGTGGTGATCTCGTAGTGGCGGTCGCCACTGAGCGCCGTGACGGTGCCATGGGCGAGGCCGGTCGGGAGGGCGCGAAGACCGGCGGCCTCGAGCAGCGCGACAACGGTTTCCGGCGGGTCCGGCGTGGCGATGTCGATATCGCCGACCGGCCGCCCCGCCACCGCGTCGCGGACACAGCCGCCGACGAAACGCACCGTCGCACCGTCTTGGGTCAGAGCGTCGACGACGGTTACGGTCTCGGGTGCCGTCATCCACGGTTGCGGCGTCAGTTTCGGCACGGTGACGGTCTGCGGTATTTTCGGATCACTCAAACCTGCCGGGCACGATCTTGCCGTCTTCCATACGCGGAGCCACGTAGGGGTCGCCGGGCGCGCCGCTGCCGACGAGGGCCATCGCGCCCAACGACACGGCGGCCAGAACGACGCCAATGACGAGCAGCCAGGTCCACGGGATAGAGGACGGCACAAGGCCCTCACCGGATCGTCCGCGGCCCAATCGCGCGAGATAGAGATAGCCGAAATAGAGCGCGAACGGCAAAAGCAGCGGGATTGCGGTTTGCAGGAAAATTCTCATCGTGGCGCCACCAGAACCTCGTACAGATTGACCAACATGCCCGCCGTCGCACCCCAGATATAGCGGCGCTCGAAGGGAAGCACATAAAAATGCCGTTCCGCGCCCTGGAACATGCGCTTCGCGCGCGTGTGGTTGGCGCTATCAAGCACAAATTCGAGCGGCACTTCAAATACCTCGGCAACCTCGACCGGATCCGGCCGCAGGCTCAACGGCGGCTTGACGATGCCGACGAATGGACTGACCAGAAACCCGGTGCGGACTGCGTAATCGTCGAGGCGGCCAATCAGCTCGACCCGCTCGCCCGGCACGCCGATCTCCTCGTCGGTTTCCCGCAAGGCGGCGGCCGCGGCATCCGCATCCCGTGCCTCGATACTTCCGCCGGGGAAGCTGATCTGTCCGGGATGGTCGGGCAAATTATCGGTCCGCTGGGTCAGCAATATGGTCGGCCCGGTCGGGCGGTCGACGACCGGAACCAGGACCGCGGCATTCTTGAACGGAGGCCTGACGTCCATGCCCGGATTGAGGTCGTGGTCGCCCCGCAAGCGCGTTTGGGTGCCCTGCCGTATGACCGGCGTTTGGCCCATGTTGAGATTGCCGAAACGTGCCCTAATCTCGGCCACATTCACGCCGACGGCTCCGTCGTGCCAAGTTCGAAAAATGCGCCCTGGCTCCACACGCCGAGAACGCTGCGACCGCCGCGCTCGACTTCCACCGCCAACTCGACCATCTGATAGAAGACGGGACGGGTAATCAGCGCCTCGAGGCTGCCGCGCACCAAGACGTAGGGTGACGGCTCGCCGGTTTCGACATCTTCGGCGACGCGGATCGGATTCGCCGGTCCCGCGGTCACAATGTCGTCAACATTGGTTCGGAAACTCAGCACCTGCGACGCCCCGTCTCCCTCGACCGTCAGTTCAACGGCGGTGAACGGCGCGTCGTCGACCAAGATACGGCCCTGCTCGACCGGAGTTTTTAGCCAATATTGTCCATTTTCATCGAGATGCAGCACGGTCGCGAACAACTTCACCAAACGCTGCCGACGGATTCGCGTTCCCTGATGGAACCAGGTGCCGTCGCGCGCGATGTGAATGTCGAAATCACCGCCCGCCGCATCGGGTGCGGTCGGCCAGCCTTCGTTCTTGCCCGCGGTTCCCCGATCTGCGAGCCTCTTGCGTCTATTAGTCGTGGCGCCCATAGAATTGATTTTAGGCCATTTGCCGGGGAGAAACAGTCTTGAGTATCAGCGAAGTCGCAAGCGAAACCGAGAACCCGGACCGCCTCGTCGCCGAGGTCGAGACGCTCGGCGACCGTCTGGCCATGGTCAAGGAGCGTATCGGCCGGGTGATATTCGGTCAGGACGATGTTATCGAGCACACCCTCATCTCCTTGCTCTCGGGGGGCCACGCGCTGGTGATCGGCGTCCCCGGACTGGCCAAGACCCGGTTGGTCGAGACCCTTGGCACCGTGCTCGGACTCGACGACCGCCGCGTGCAATGCACGCCGGACCTGATGCCGGCCGATATCCTCGGCTCCGAGGTCTTGGAGGAGTCCGAGACCGGCCGCCGCTCGTTCCGCTTCATCAAGGGACCGGTGTTCTGCCAACTGCTTATGGCTGACGAAATCAATCGCGCCAGCCCGCGCACCCAATCCGCGCTGCTGCAGGCGATGCAGGAGCACCGCGTTACGGTCGCCGGCCACACCCACGAATTGCCGTCGCCCTTCCACGTCCTGGCCACGCTCAATCCACTCGAGCACGAAGGAACCTATCCGCTGCCCGAAGCCCAGCTCGACCGGTTTCTAATGCAAATCGACGTCGGCTATCCGGACCGCGACGCCGAGCGGCACATGCTCATCGTCACCACCGGCACGGCGAGCGAGGAACTGACGCAGGTCATGGATGCCGATGACATCAAGGCCGCGCAAGAGCTGATCCGGCGCATACCGGTCGGCGACAGCGTCGTCGATGCAATCGTCGACCTGGTGCGGCGCGGCCGCGTCGAATCGACGGATATCGAAGACGTCCGCGACCATATCGCCTGGGGACCGGGACCGCGCGCCAGCCAGGCGTTGATGCTCGCGGTTCGCGCGCGCGCCCTCCTTCATGGACGGTTGGCGCCATCGATCGATGATGTCGCCGCATTGGCGGGACCGGTCTTGCGCCACCGCATGGCGCTGTCTTTCGTCGCCCGTGCCGACGGCCATACCGTCGAAGACGTGATCCAGCGTCTCGTCTCCGGCATCGCTTGAACGTCAACCCCGTTCCGCCATGACCGCGACCGCATCAGGCCTGCAACACCGCGCCGAACAGCTGGCGGCGACGTTACCGCCCCTATTGGTCGCGGCGGAGCGTGTCGCCACCACCGTGGCGCAAGGGGTCCATGGCCGCCGCCGCGTCGGCCAGGGCGAGACCTTTTGGCAGTTTCGGCGCTACGAATTCGGCGATTCGGCGCAACGCATCGACTGGCGCCAATCCGGAAAATCCGATCCCGTCTATATTCGCGAAACCGAATGGGAGGCCGCTCAAACGGTGTGGTTGTGGGCCGATCGATCGCGGTCGATGGATTTCGGCTCGCGCGATATATCGTCAACCAAGGCGGAGCGCGCGGCGTTGCTTGCACTGGCACTGGCGGCGCTGCTGATTCGCGGCGGCGAGCGGATCGCCCTGGTCGACAGCACCATGGCGCCGACGACCGGAACGATCGCGCTCCATCGCCTCGCCGCGCTGCTCTCCCGCCCGCCGTCGGCGACGCCGAGCCTGCCGCCGTTTCGTCCCTTGCCGCGGTACGGCCAGATCGTCCTTATCGGCGATTTCCTGACCCCGTTACCGAAAATAGAAGACACGCTGCGCCAATTCGGTGAAACCGGCGTCAACGGGCACGTTGTCCAGGTTCTCGATCCGGCGGAGCGCGACTTCCCGTTTTCCGGCCGCATTCGGTTCGAGGGATTCGAGGAAGAAGGCGACATTCTCATCCGCCGCAGCCAGGCCCTGCGCCAGGACTACCGTGGCGCGCTCGAGCAACACGTCAACGGTTTGACGCGAATCGTTCAGTCCATGGGCTGGACACTGTCGCGCCATTTCACCGACCACAGCCCGGAGGCCGCATTGCTGACGCTCTATGCGGCCCTGTCCGTGCGACCCGGCGGGTAGGCACCGTGCTGGAACTCGGCGCCATCGGCTTTGCCGCCCCGCTCTATTTGACCGCGCTGCTGGTGCTGCCGGTGATCTGGTGGCTGCTGCGAACGACGCCGCCCGCGCCGCGTCGAATTGCCTTCCCCGCCGTTCGCTTCCTGTTCGGACTTCGCGAGACCGAAGAGACCCCGGCGCGAACGCCGCTTTGGCTGCTCCTGCTGCGCATGTTTCTGGTCGCCCTTGTGGTGATCGCCTTGGCACGACCGGTGATAAATCCCGATCGCGGCTTCACCGGCAGCGGACCGCTCATGCTGGTGGTCGATAACGGCTGGGCGGCGGCGCCCCATTGGGGTGCCCGGCTGGAAATGATGGACGACCTGATCGCCCGCGCCGAGCGCGAAGCGCGCAGCGTCATTTTGGTTCCCACCGCGCCTTCGGCCACCGGCGACGAGATCCCCGCGTTGCGCCCAATGCCGCCGGTGGAAGCCGTGGAGCGGGCGCATGCATTGGCGCCGTCGCCGTGGCCCGTCGATCGGCGCGCCGCCCTGTCGGCCATCGCGGACGCGGAAATCGAGGGCGCGGTCAATGTGGTGTGGCTTGCCGATGGCCTCGCGTCTCCGGCGAGTGAAGAGTTGGCCGTTCAATTGCAGCGGTTGGGAAGCCTGCGGATGGTCACCGATCCGGCGCGGAATCAACCTCTCCTGCTGCGGCCACCGACCATGACCGGCGCCCGATTGACCGCATTGGTTCGGCGTCCCGCGGCCAGCGCCGAACGCCCGTTCTGGATCCGCGCCAGCGATGAAAACGGGGACGTGGTGACCCGCCACCAAGGCCACTTCGCGACCGATGCAGTGAGTGCCGAGATCGATCTTCCGTTGCCCGCCGAGAGGCGAAATCGGATCACCCGCCTGACGGTCGAAAACGCGCCGAGCGCCGGCGCCGTCGTTCTGCTCGACGATAGATGGCGGCGGCGGCCCGTTGGCCTGGTCTCGGGCCGCGCGCTCGAGCAGGCTCAGCCCTTGCTCAGCGACCTCTACTACCTCGAACGCGCCCTCGAACCCTTCAGCGATATCCGGCGCGGACAAATCGGTGACCTCATCGAAGACGAACTGGCGGTTCTCGCGCTGGCCGATGTCGGCACCCTGACCTCGCCGGAAGTCGATGCGCTCGAATCCTGGATCGCCCGTGGCGGTGTCTTGGTCCGCTTTTCCGGCCCGCGTCTGAGCGAAGGATCGGACGAGTTGGTGCCGGTACGATTGCGCCGCGGCGACCGCTCGCTCGGCGGCGCCATGTCATGGGAGAAACCGGCAACATTGGCGCCGTTCGACGAATTCGGTCCATTCTCGAATCTCGCCATTCCCGACGATGTCGAGGTCCATCGCCAGATACTGGCCGAGCCCTCGGTCGATCTGATCGACAAGACCTGGGTGCGGCTGACCGACGGCACCCCCTTGATCACCGCCGACCGGCGTGGCGAGGGATGGCTGGTGCTGGTCCACACGACGGCCAACTCCGATTGGTCCAACCTGGCGTTGTCGGGACTGTTCGTCGACATGCTGCGTCGCTTGACCGAGCTCAGCGACGGCATGACCGATCGCGAGCCAACAACCACGATGTCGCCGATTGAAACCCTCGACGGGTTCGGCAGGCTCGGTTCGGCGCCGGGTACCGCGAGGCCGATCGCCGGCGCCGACTGGCCCGAGGCGGCGGCCACCGCGGCGACGCCGCCCGGCTTCTATGGCGGCGAGGGATTGCGCCGGGCGCTCAATCTGTCGCCGGGCATCGATGATTTCCAGTTGCTTTCATCGCCGCCGCCGGGCGCGGTCCACGACAGCTACGGCGAAACCAGCGAAGCCGACACCCGGCCCTGGCTGCTCACCGCGGCGTTGGTCCTGCTGCTCATCGATCTCTGTATCAGCCTCGCCCTCCGCGGACTGGTAGCGCGGCGCGGGGCTGCCGTTGCGGCGGGTTTGGCCGGCCTCCTCATGCTGGTTCCGCCGCCGGCATCGGCGCAGGATTTCGATGACCCGTTTTCGCCCGCGAACACCGCCAAGCGGGCCAGCCTCGGCATCCACCTCGGCTATGTGCTGACCGGCATACCGCAGGTCGATGACATCAGCCGCGACGGCTTGCGCGGGTTGAACGCGATCCTGAGCCGCCGCACCTCGGTCGAGCCCGAGGAGCCGATCGCGGTCGATATCGAGACCGACGACCTGTCGGTCTACCCGATGTTGTATTGGCCGATTGTCGGCGGGCAGAAGACGCCCTCCGACGAAGCGGTAGCCGGCCTCAACACCTATATCCGTAATGGCGGCATGATCCTGTTCGACACCCGCGACCGGGCACCTGGCGGACGCAACGACCGCAGCGTGACGCGACAATTGCGGCAACTGGTGCGCGGCCTCGATATCCCACCCCTGGTCCCGGTGCCGGAAGAGCACGTCCTCACCCGCGCGTTCTACCTGCTGTCGGAGTTTCCCGGCCGTTGGCGCGGGGGGACGCTGTGGGTCGAGGAAGAGCCCAAAGTCAACGACGGCGTTTCGTCGGTCATCGTCGGCGGCCACGACTGGGCCAGCGCATGGGCCATAGACGAAACCGGCCGGCCGCGTTTCGCCGTCGTCCCGGACGGCGAGCGCCAGCGCGAAATCGCCTTTCGCTTCGGCGTCAATCTGGTGATGTACGCCTTAACCGGTAACTACAAAGCGGATCAAGTTCACGTCCCGGCGATCATGGAAAGGCTGGGATTGTGATCGGCGGCGCCGACATCGTATTCACGCCGATGATCCCATGGCCGGTTTTGGCCGGGCTTGGCGTGGCGGCGCTGGTTCTGGTCGGTTTCGCGCTGTTCCGGCGCGCGCGCGGCGCCACCGCTTGGGCCCTCGCCGCCGCGGTGCTGTGGGCGGCATTGGCCGATCCGACGCTGACCGTCGAGCAGCGCGACCTGCAGCCCGACGCTCTCTTGGTGGTTGCCGATCAGTCGCCAAGCCAGGACATCGGCGATCGCCAACGCCAGCGCGACGACGCGTTGCGCCATGTCCGCGATTCGGTGGCCGGTCTTACCGATATCGACCTCCACGTCGTCCATACCAAGCCCAACCTCGCCGGCGTATCGGCAACCGACGTCGGCACCCGGCTGTTCGAGGCGATGCGAAGCGGGCTGGCGGAAATTCCGAAGGCACGGGCCGCGGCCGTGGTCCTGATCACCGACGGCCAAATTCACGATATGCCACCCGATGACGCCTGGGATCGCATCCCCGGACCGGTCCATGTCCTGTTGACCGGCGTACGCGGCGAGAGCGATCGCCAGATCATCGTCGAGCAGGCGCCGAGCTACGGGCTGATCGACCGCAAGCTGGCGTTGCGGGTCCGAATCGACGATCTCAACGGCGCCGACGCCGGCATGGTCAGACTCGACGTTTCGCAGGACGGCGAACCGGGCGGCTCCTTCGTGGTGCCGGTGGGGCAAAGCGTCGACGTCGATTTCACCCTCGAGCGCGCCGGGCCTTCGGTGATCGAGGTCGAGGTCGAACCGGGTCCGGCCGAGTTGACGCTCGCTAACAACCGCGCCGGGATCGTCGTCAATGGCGTCCGCGACCGGCTGCGGGTGCTGCTTGTATCGGGCGAGCCACACGCCGGCGAGCGCGCCTGGCGCAACCTTCTAAAGGCGGACCCGGCGGTCGACCTGGTACATTTCACCATCCTCCGGCCGCCCGAAAAGCAGGACGGCACGCCGGTCCGCGAACTATCGCTGATCAGCTTTCCGGTTCGCGAGCTGTTCGAGATCAAGCTCGAAGAGTTCGACCTGGTGATCTTCGACCGCTACCGGCGGCGCGGCGTGATGCCGCAACGCTATGTCGACAATATCGTCGAATATGTCCGCAACGGCGGCGCCTTGCTGGCCGCGGTCGGGCCGACTTTCGCCGGCCCGCTCAGCCTCGGCAATACCCCGCTCGGCGATATCCTGCCGGCGTTGGCTTCGGGGTCGGTGCGCACCGATCCGTACCGGCCGGCGATCACCGAAACCGGCCGACGGCATCCGGTCACGGCGGGCCTGGTGCCGGCGGAACAGGACCCGTGGGGGCATTGGTACCGCTATGTCGATGCCGATCAGATCGGCGGCAGCACGCTCATGACCGGCCCCGACGACAAGCCGTTGCTGATCCTCGACCGCGTCGAAGAAGGGCGCCTGGCGCTGTTGCTGAGCGACCATATCTGGTTATGGGCGCGCGGCTATGACGGCGGCGGGCCGCAAGCCGAACTGGTGCGGCGGCTGGCACATTGGCTGATGGGCGAGCCCGAACTCGAGGAGAACCGGCTGACCGCGACGCTCCGCGGCGGCACCCTCGAAATCGCACGCCTTCGACTGGTTCCCACCGACCGACCGGTCACGGTGACGTTGCCGAATGGCGATACCGAGATCGTGGACCTCGCGGAGACCCCGGACGGCGGCCTGCAACTCGGCACGCTCGAGGTCGATCAGGCGGGCATCTACCGCCTCAGCGACGGTGAACTGACGGCCATCGCCGCCGCCGGCGATATCGAAATGACCGAGCACAAGGACGTGCGCGCCAGCGACGAGATTCTGCGCCCGCTGGCGGAGCAGAGCGGCGGCGGGGTGCTGTGGCTGGCCGAGAGCGGCCTGCCGGAATTGCGCCAGGTGCGCGGCGGCCAGGACTATGTCGGTCAGGCCGCGATAACCGGCCGGTCATGGATCGGGTTGCGCCGCAACGGCGATTTCATCGTCACCGGTTTGACCCTGACGTCCCTGCTGCCGGGGATCCTCGTGTTGATCCTCGCCATCGGCGGGCTGATGCTGGCGTGGCGGCGCGAAGGGGCATAGCGCCCGTCGGCGAGACGCGTCAATCCCCCTCGCGGACCTGGCGCCCGGTGCGGAATCCGACCCCGAAGCTGTCCTCGGCGCGACGGAATCCCCACAGATGATAGTGGTCCTTTTCGTCGACCAGATGGCTTTCCGGCGGATAGAGTTCGACCGCCTCGCATTCCGGCCCCAGGATCTCGTTCTTGATGGCCTGGAAATGGGGCCAGCTGTGGATCGGCTGGCGGTCGAGGCGGCGGATGATGAGATGCGTGACCCGGCCATCGCCCATTTCTTCGACGTTGACCTGATAAAGGTTGTTGACCCACACCTCCAAACCTTCCATCCAGCGCACCTTGGCGCGCGCCTCGTCTTCGCTGCAGCCGGAAGCGGCGGCGACCTCCCGCCAATCGGGGATGTCCATCACCGTGCGCCGGAACGGCTCCAGCACCTCGTCGTGAAGCAGCCGGGCGGCATCGGCGGCCGGTGAGATATCGGGGCTGTCATCGTCGCCGGCGATGACATGATCGGCGATCGGGGTGACCTCCTCGCCGCCGACGAGATGGACGTCGACGCCCTTGAATTTCGCCATTCTGCGCAGGGCGCGCAGCGCCTGACGGTGGTCGTTGGTGGTCGCGCGCGCCGGATTGACGACGATGATACGCGGCCGCCCGGCGGTCGCCAGCCAGTCGGCCACCTCGTCGATATAGGCGGGCAGATCGCGGCTCGGATCGCCGACATAGGCATCGCCGCCGGCGGCCTTGACGATGCGGTCGACGCGATCGGCCGCGTCGTCGCCGTGGTGCAAGAAAATCATCTCCGAACCTGGCAGGGGTCAACAGGCAGCGCGTGGTGCCAACGACTGCGCCGGCGCGGGCTCGACTTTACCCATTCGGACGGGCGCCGCAAGGATCATCGTGGCCCTTGCCGCGGCCAAGAAAAAGGCCGGTCCCCGCGGGGACCGGCCCAGTATCGGTGCCGGCGATGCCGGCTGATAGTTCGTTGATTTAGGTCGAGAAGCCCCACTGGAAGCCGACCTGGACGCGGGTGGCATCACCCTGGAGACCCGCGGTCGTCTCGCGATGACCGTAGGACCCTTCGATGCCAATCGTCGCCCGGCTAACCGGTTTCCACTGCAAGTTCACGTGACCCGAGACGATGTGGTCGGTGAAGCCTTGAGCAAACCCGGTCGGGTAGTTGAAGCTGGCATAACCGCCTGCCAGAACCGAGAACAAGCTGCTGGTCCACCAATGCTCGATCCAAGCATTGGCGCCCCAGGTCTCGACTGTCTGGATATTGGGCGCGGCGGCATTGGGACCGGCGTTGCTAGCGATATAAGCCGGGCCGCCCCAGATGCCGTAACGGCCAAGACCGTCACCGTAGATGCCCTGGACGCCGACGCTGTCATTGCCCCAAGGCAGATTGAACACGGCGGCGACGTTGGCACCCCAACCGAACGCGGTGTCGTCGGCACCCGAATAGGAGGTCGACGTGGGCGTCATTGCAGCGATCGCGCTGCCTTCGAGGACGCGGAAGTAGCGACCGACCGCCGCAACGGCGACCGTGCCCCAATTCGCGCCCCACTGGAAGCGGGCCGTGAGATCGGGTGCTGCATCCGTCGAACGGCTGCCGGAAACACCGGCGGCCGTCGCGGTGGCGTTGGTCCCCGCGGTACCGGTGCGGACTGCTGCCGTACACCCGCCGAGGCCGGCGTTACACAGCAGGCCGTCGTTCTCCGGGTTCTCGATGGCGACCGCCAAGCTCATGCCGTTGCCGAGCGGCGCGGTGTAGCGCAACTGGGCCTGACGCACGAAGCTGGTGCCGATGGTGCCGAAGAAGTCGATGGTGCCCGGCCACTCGAACGGCGTGCTGAAGTTCGTCCAGGTCTGACCGGCCAGGACATTCCCCAATTGACCATAGGCATGACGCAGACGGAAGCTCGAAGAGTTCGAGAACACCTCGTTCCCGCCGGCACCCTCGAAGTCGCCTTCGATATGGGTTGCGAACTCGCCCCAATCGGTGGGAGTCCACGTCTTGACCCACAACCTCGACTGACGGGCGTGCAAACGGAAATTGCCGTCCGCTTCCGTCCGGGCGCTGTTCGGCGGCGCATTCAACGGAATGCCACCAAAGCTGAACGAATTGCCCTGGTAGTTGTTGATGTCGTAGATCAAGTCGAGTTTGGCGTAACCGCCGATCGCGACCGAGGTGTTCGAACCGGGAAGACGGAACGAGCCGGGCTTGTCGCCGCCGACGACCGCATTCGCGGGCGCGGCAACGTACTGCTGCTCTTGTTTCGCCGCTTCCTGGCTTTCCTCCAAGGTCACGAGCTTCGACTGCATGGCCTCGATCTGGCCCCGCAGTTCGTCTATTTCGTCGGCCGATGCCGGAACCGATGCGGCCATCAATGCGACAGCTGCGCCAGACCCTAGCAGTGCGGTCCTAAAACGCGCGTTAGACATGGAACCTCCTCTCCAAACGCTCAGGTTATAAAACTCATCCCGGTTCCGGGAGGCAGACCGAGACGATCTCTTTTGCTTCATGGGGTGAGTACGGTCAAGCACCGTAGTTCATTGTATCCGTAATCTTTTTTCTTTCGTGACATTTGTGCAACAGTCGCGGGCGGCCGCCGCCGGTACGGTGTTGGCAGGGCGGCGAAATGTTGGCAGGATGTGGCCTGAAATTCTACGCATAACAGCGACTTAGAGGAAATGCATGGCGAATCGCCGCAAAACGCCGGATCGAAACGGGGAAAGCGGGCCCGCAGCCCCCGACTCGGTGTCGTCGATGCTGATCCAGGCGCAACACCACTTGCAGTCGGGCCGACTCGATGATGCCGAAACGGTGTTGCGGCGCGCCCTTTCGGCCGCACCGCGCAATGTCGACGCGCTGATGAATTGCGCCATCCTGGCTCATCAGCGGGGACGATCCGCCGAGGCTCGCGGCCACTTGTCCGTGGCGCTGGACGTCGACAACGGCAATCCCTTCCTCCATCACATCATGGGCGAAATCGAAGCCGCCGACGGCAACCCGGCGGCCGCGGTCGCGTCCTTCGACCGCGCCTTGACCCGCGACGCCAATCTGCCAGACAGCTTGTTCAGCCGCGGCAACGCGCTGGCCGAGCTCGGCCGTCGCGATGACGCTATCGAGTCCTTCCGGCAGGCCGTCGCCCTGGCCCCGCGCGACGCGGAAGCACACCTGAACCTGGCCGATTTGTTGTCCGAAATGGATCAAGGCGAGGCCGCGCTGCACCACATCGAGACCGCCCTGACGCTGCAACCGGATTTCCTCGCCGCCCAGGTCGCGCTGGCGGCACACCATCTCGGATCCGGCGCCCATCCGATTGCGATCGAGGCCTACGACGCCATCCTGGCCCGACATCCCGATCTGTTCGAGGCGCTGTTGGGCCGCGGCCGTGCGGCATTGCGAAGTGGCAAGTTCGAAGAGGCCAAGCAATTCCTCGCGGCCGCCCATGCACAACGGCCTGCGGTGATGCCGCTGCTGCTCGATCTCGGCGAGGTCGGTCTCCGCCTCGGCCATTTCGACGAAGCGCGCCGGCGATTCGAGGATGCGCACCGCCTGGATCCGGAATCGATCATCGCCCGGGTTCGCCTCGGCGCCGCGCTGCGCGAGTGCGACCGCCTGCCGGAAGCCAAGGCGCACCTCGAGGAGGCGCTCCGCCGCGAGCCGGACAACGCCGAGGCACATTGTCAAATGGGCGTCATGCTGCAGCGGTCGGGGGAGTTCGCGGCGGCGGTGCCCTACCTCGGCCGCGCCATCGAGATCGACCCCCGGCAAACCGGACCCTATAGCGCGCTGGCGGCGGACCGGGGCAGGCCGGTATCGGACGAGGTGCGCGAACGTATGCAAGCCCTCGTCGGCGAGGAAGACTTGCGGCGCGACGACCGCGCGGAACTGCATTTCGCCCTCGGCCACATTCATGATGGCGCAGGAGACTACGATGCCGCGTTCGCGCACTTCCGCGCCGGCAATGCCATACGAGACCGGGACGTTCCGTTCGATATCGCGCTTTTCGGGCGCTTCATCGATGCCACCTGCGACGTCTTCACTTCGGCGCTATTCGATGCCGCCCCGAGTTCCGGTATCGACAGCGAGTTGCCGGTCTTCGTCGTCGGCATGCCCCGTTCCGGCACCACCCTGGTCGAACAAATCGTGGCCGCCCATGCCGACGCGGCCGGCGCCGGCGAGCTTTCGACAATCGGCGAAATCGCCGGCGGGTTCGAAGGCGCCAAGCCCTATCCGCTTTCCGTCGCCGATCTCGACGGTGAAACGTTGGCTTCCGCCGGCGCGCGTTACCTCGACGTCCTTGGCAGCGCGGCTCCGGGCAAGCGGCGCGTCGTCGACAAGATGCCGAACAATTTCACCCATCTCGGTTTGATCGCCCTGATGCTGCCTCGGGCGCGGGTCGTCCACTGCCGCCGCGACCCGATGGACACGGCGCTCAGCTGCTACCTACACAATTTCGGTGTCGGCGTCCGGTTCTCCTACGATCTTGAAAAGATCGCCACCTACTATCGGCACTATGAGCGCGTCATGGCTCATTGGCGCAAAGTGCTGCCGCTTCCGGTCCTCGACCTGCAGTACGAGGATTTGGTTGCCGATCCGGAAGCCCAGTCGCGGCGGCTGATCGAGTTTGTCGGATTGCCCTGGGACGATGCCTGCCTCGATTTCCACAGCGGCGGACGGCCGGTCAAGACGGCCAGCCTGTGGCAGGTCCGTCAACCGGTCTATCGTTCGTCGATCGGGCGCTGGCGCAACTATGAAAAGCATCTGGCACAGTTGCGGCACGCGCTCGACGATGGCGGCACGCCCGATCGCCCGGCCGCGACACCCACCGGCAGCGTGGCGTGACACAGCCACAAGAGCCGCGGCCGGCTTTCTCGGAGCGGGATCAGGAGGACGCACGCACGCGCCTCCAGGATGCGGTCGCGTTGCACCAATCGGGGCGGCATGGGGAGGCGGAAAATCTCTGCCGGGATGTCTTGGCGGCGGTGCCGGACCATCCCGACGCCTTGCATTTCCTCGGCTTGCTGCGCTTCGAACAGGGCGACGCGGAGGAAGCAATCGCCGCCATCCGGCGGGCAATCGAAATCCGGCCCGAATTCGCCGGCTTCCATTTCAATCTGGGCAACATCCTGGTCGATACCGATCGCCTCGACGAGGCCATCGAAGCCTACCGGAAGGCGGCGGCGCTGACGCCCGACAATGCGGTGATCCACAACAACCTCGGCAACGCCCTGTTCGATAGCGAACGGGTGGCCGACGCCATCGACACCTTTCGGCAAGCGATTGCGGCCGACCCCAATTTTGCCGCCGCCCATGTCAATCTCGGCCGCGCGCTATTGGAAATCGGCAAATCCCAAGACGCGGCGGTGGCCTTTGTCCGCGCAATCGACCTCGACGGCGGACTGGCCGCGGCGCAGATCGGCCTCGGCGAGTGCCGGCAGGTACAGGGCGACTTCGATGCCGCCGAGGCATGCTTTCGACGCGCGCTGGAGATCGCACCGGATACGGTCGAAGCCCTGCATTACTTGCTGTCGATGGGCCGAATCGGCGCCGACGATCCATTCGCCCTCAGCCTTCAGCGGCTGCTCGACCACACCGAACTTTCACCCAAGGACCGCATCGCCATTCATTTCGCCCTCGGCAAGGCTTATGACGATCGCGACGATTTCGACCGGGCGTTTACCCATTTCGAAAGCGGGAACCAATTGAAATACAGCGAAACACCTTACGACCTCGCGGAAATCGAGGATCTAGTGGCTCGAAGCCGCGTGGTTTTCACCGCCGATTTCTTCGCCCAGCGTCGCGCCCTGGGTGACCCCAGCACAGTGCCGGTCTTCATCGTTGGCATGCCGCGGTCCGGGACCACCCTGGTCGAGCAAATCATCGCCAGTCACGCCGACGTGCGCGGCGCCGGCGAACTCAGCATCGTCAGCCATATCGCCGATCGTCTACCGGAGCTCGCCAAGACCGATGCCGCCTATCCCGAGGGTGTCGCCGGCCTCGGCTCGAAGGATGTGGCTGAGCTCGCCGGCGCCTATCTCGATCACCTCGGCGACCTCGATGGCGCCAAGCGCGTGACCGACAAGATGCCGGACAATTTCCGCTGGCTCGGCCTCATCGCGCTGCTTTTCCCGCACGCGCGAATCGTCCATTGCCGCCGCCATCCGCTGGACAATGCGTTGTCGTGTTATTTCCAGCTGTTCAAGCGCGAGCACGCCTACGCCTACGATCTCGCCGCGCTCGGCGTCTATTATCGCGCCTACCATGACCTGATGGCCCATTGGCGCGAGGTCTTGCCGGTGCCGATCCACGATCTGGTCTACGAAGACCTGATCGCCGATCAGGAGGGGGTAAGCCGGCGCCTCATCGAATTCTGCGGCCTCGACTGGGATCCGCGATGCCTCGACTATTACAAACAGGAACGCGAGATACGGACCGCCAGCTTCTGGCAGGCGCGGCAGCCGATCTATGCGCGCTCGGTCGGGCGCTGGCGGCATTACACTGCCCATATCGATCCGCTTAGAACGGCGTTCGGCGATCTCATCGACCGGTGATCGCATCGCGGACACCATAAGGTCGACCGGAACCAGGGTTTCGCCCTTGACCGGAACCAGGGTTTCGCCCTTGAAAGGTCGAGCCGATCCCTGATATGCCATCGGGCTTCGCCGTGGCCGAATCGCGATGTGATGTAATGTCCGCGCGACGAACGTCTCCTTTGTCGACATCGGCCCGGCGATCACCGTATACCTGATCGCGCCAACAAATCGAAGATTGGAGCGTGGCCATGGCGACGCCGCAAAACCAGTTCTGGAAGCAACAGATATTGTCGGACGCCGACCTGGACAAGATGTTCAAGGCGGCCTTCGAGGCGCATGAGGACGGCAAGCTGGAGGACGCCGAACTCGGCTATCGCCGTATCCTGCAGCAGGACCCTGAACAGCCGCACGCGCTCCACCTCCTCGGCCTCATCGCCTACCAGACCGGTCATCCGGAACCGGCGATCCAACTGATCAGCCAAGCCATCGCCCTGCAGGGAGATATCTCCGACTTTCACAACAATATCGGCGAGGCCTATCGCACCCTCGGCCGCTACGACGAGGCGATCAACCATTACCGGCGCGCTCGCGCCCTCGAACCCGACGCGCCTGGCGCACCCTGCAACATGGGCACCGCGTTGATGGCACAGGGCAAGATTCGCGAGGCCATGGAGGCCTTTAACGACGCGTTGCGAATCAAGTCCGATTTCGCCGAGGCCAAGGCCAAACTGGGTACCGCACTGATTCGCCTTCCCGAGGGCGACCCCGATCGCGATATCGAGAAGGGGATCGAGCTGCTCCGTTTCGCGGTCCGCGTCAATCCCCGTTTCGTCGAGGGTTTCATCAATCTCGGCAACGCCTTGGTCGAAACGGATCAGAAGGAGGAGGCGCTCGCGCTCTATCGGCAGGCCGTCGAGATCGATCCCAAAGACGCGGCCGCCCGCTACAATTTGGCGAATCTGTTGCTGCAAGAGGGTGATCGCCTGGAAGGTTTGGCGCATATGGACCAGGCGCTCGCGCTGTCGCCGGAAGACCCCGATTTGCGCCTATCGGCCGGCGACGCCTTCGCCGCGGCTGGTATTTACAAGGCGGCGATTGTCTCCTACCGACTGGGATTGGCGCTGGCGCCCAACCGATCGGACATTCAATTGCGGCTGGCGAGCGCGTTGAACAAAGCCGGGATGAAAAGACTGGCGACCGATTCCTACCGCGCGGCGCTCGCGCTCGAGCCCAACCGCGCGGACATCCGCCTGGATATCGGCGCGTCGCTCCTCGACATTCAGCGACCGGAAGAAGCGCTCGAGATATTCGATTCCTTGGAGGCCGAAAAGCATGGCGACCCCAATTTGCCGAATCTGAAAGGTATCGCCCTGCAGATGACGGGACGGTTCGAGGAGGCGGCCGAGGTGTTCCGCCACTCGATCGAGTTGCACCCGGACAAGACCGACCCCTATCTGAGCCTCACCGCGGACAAGAACGTTCGGCTCTCCGAACCCGAAGTCGATGCACTTACCGCGCTGGCCGCAGATTCCGCTATCGAGCCGAGCAATCGGGCCGCCGCGTACTTTGCCCTGGGCCGCGCCGCGAGCAACCAGGGCCATGATGACGACGCCTTCCGCGACTTCGCCGCCGGCAACGCCCTGATGCACGAAAAAGTCGGCCAGGACGCGTCCCAGATCGAGGAGCGGCTAGCCGGTGTCGCCGAGATTTTCGCCGAAGGTTTTTTCGAGGACCGGTGGGCCCATGGCGAAGGGGACGAACGGCCGGTCTTCGTCGTCGGCATGCCCCGTTCGGGCACGACCCTGGTCGAGCGCATCCTCGACCGTCACCCGGATATCACCGGCGCCGGCGAACTCGAGCAAATGCGGCAGATCGAGCTCTTCATGAACCTCGATCTCGGAACCGCGCAAGATTATCCGAAATGCGTTCCGCAACTCGACATCGCCAACGCCCACAAACAGGCCCGCACCTATCTCGGCCGCCTCGACGAAATCGACCCCAACGCCGCACGGATTGTCGACAAGATGCCGGATAATTTCGCGCGCATCGGGCTGATCGCCCTGCTGTTCCCCAACGCCAAGGTCATTCACGTCCAGCGCGACCCGATCGACACCTGTCTGTCGTGTTTCCTGCAATTCTTCCAGGAGACCCAGGTCTATATGTGGGATCAGCGCAACATCGCCAATTTCTATCGCGCCTATCGCCGCTACATGGACCATTGGCAGGCAGTGCGGCCGCTTGAAATCCTCGACGTGCAATACGAGGATCTGATCGCCGATCCGGAGACCGTCAGCCGCCGCATGATCGCGCATACCGGACTCGATTGGGACGACCGCTGCCTCGAGCCGCAGAAATCGGACCGGCCGATCCGCACCGCCAGCATTTGGCAGGCACGGCAGCCGATCTATGCGTCCTCGGTCAAGGGCTGGAAGCGCTACGAAAAGCAAATCGGCCCGATGATCGAGACCCTCGGCGAGTTCGCGGCAACCGACTAGATTCAAACTCAACGGGCGCGGCCCTTGCCATCTGCGGGCCGCCAATTACCTTAGGCGGACTGGGTTTCAAGCGGCCACCGGCCGGCCGAGTCAGCAAGGGAGACCACCATGGGCATGATGGTCGACGGCGCCTGGGTCCACGAAAAGGACCGGCCACGGTCCGCGGACGGCACATTTCAACGAACGGAATCCGTCTTTCACGACCGCGTCACGGCCGACGGGTCGAGTGCCTATCCCGCGGCGACCGGGCGCTATCATCTCTATGTCTCGCTCGCCTGCCCGTGGGCCCACCGGACGCTGATCTTCCGCGCCCTCAAGGGGCTCGAAGACGAGATCGGAGTGTCGACGGTCGAGGCGCGCATGGGC
The DNA here is from genome assembly GCA_024244705.1 of Alphaproteobacteria bacterium. NCBI lineage: Bacteria > Pseudomonadati > Pseudomonadota > Alphaproteobacteria > Alphaproteobacteria bacterium. The sequence continues at coordinate 21,107 of JAAEOK010000115.1, read as the reverse complement.
GAGGACGGCTGGTCGTTCTCGCCGGTGCCCGGCGCCAACGCCGACGACCTCTACGGCGTGCGGCTGCTGCGTGAGATCTATGCCAAGGCCGATGCCAAATATACCGGCCGGGTGACGGTGCCGGTGTTGTGGGACAAGGAGACGGAGACCATCGTCAACAACGAATCGGCGGAGATCATCCGCATGCTCAATTCGGCATTCGATGCCTGGGGCGACCCGGCGATCGATTTCTATCCCGAGGGGCTGCGCGAAGAGATCGACCGCATCAACGACCGCGTCTTCAACGACATCAACAACGGGGTCTACAAGGCGGGGTTCGCCGGCACTCAGGCGGCCTACGACCGCGCCGTCGACGCGCTGTTCGCCACGCTAGACGATCTCGAGCAATTGCTCGGCGAGCGCCGCTATCTCGCCGGCGACCGGATCACCGAGGCCGATTGGCGCCTGTTCACGACCCTGGTCCGGTTCGATCCGGTCTATCACGGCCATTTCAAGTGCAACCTGCGCCGGATCGCCGACTACCCCAACCTGTCCAACTATCTACGCGAGCTCTATCAAGTCCCGGGGATCGCCGAGACCGTCGATATGGACCATATCAAGGCGCACTATTACGGCAGCCACCGCTCGATCAATCCGACCGGCATCGTTCCGGCGGGACCCGAGATAGACCTGTCCGCGGACCACGACCGGAACCGCCTGCGGGCCGCGGCATAATACCGTCGTGACGCCCCTTCCCGCGCTATTCGTCACTCACGGCGCACCAACCCTGGTCCTCGACGACGCCCCGGCACGGGATTTCCTCCGCCAACTGGGAACCGAGGTCGGGCGGCCGGCGGCCATCCTCTGCGTTTCCGCCCACTGGGAACAGGCCGAGCCGGCGGTGACGACCACCGCGCGGCCCGAGACCATCCACGATTTCTACGGCTTTCGGCCGGATCTCTACGCCCTGTCCTACCCCGCCCCCGGGGCGCCGGAAATGGCCGCGCGGGCGGCGAACCTGGTGCGGGCGGCGGGACTGACATGCGGCGAGGATCCGGCACGCGGCCTCGATCACGGCGCCTGGACGCCGCTCTTCCTGATGTATCCCGAGGCCGATATTCCGGTCGCCCAACTGTCGGTGCAGACCGCCGCCGGGCCCGGCCACCATTTGACGCTTGGCGCCGCGCTGGCCCCGCTGCGCGAGGAAAACGTGCTGATCGTGGCGAGCGGCAGTGCGACCCACAATCTGAGGCAATTCCATGGCCAGGGCGTGAGTGCAGCGACCCTGCCGCAGGCTTTGGCCTTCGACGCCTGGCTGGTCGACACGGTGACCGCCGGCGATATCCCGCTCCTGCTCGACTACCGTTCGCGGGCACCGGAGGCGGTCTGGAACCACCCCAGTGAAGAGCATTTCCTGCCCCTGTTCGTCGCCGCGGGCGCCGGCGGCGGGCCCGGCCGATTGCTCCACCAAAGCTACACCTACGGCATCCTGGCGATGACCGCCTTCGCCTTCGGTGATGCCGAGGCAGTCTAAGCGCCGGTCGCCGTTTGAGCGTCCGAAGAATCGGTTCGGCTAGCGGCCAAAGGCGGCGGCGACCTGTCGCCGGGCCGCGAAGATCGGTGGCTCGTCGCGCTCCGACGCCTCCGCCAGGATGCCAGTCAATTTGCGGCCGATCACGTCGATACGCTCACCCACCCGTGCTTCCGGCAGCCCCCTGTCGGCCGAGTCGACGGCGATTGCAGCACCGGCATTGGCCAGAAAATCGGGGGCAAACAATATACCCCGTCGATGCAGTCGTCGAACCGCAGGTGCGTCGAACAGCTGATTGTTGGCGGCGCCAACCACCGCCTTGACACGCAAGCGGCCAATTGTCTGATCATTGAGGATACCGCCGTCGGCGCACGGCATGAATACCTCGGCTTCACTGTCGAAAACGGCCTCCGGATCAAGAACACATGCGTTTACCGACGACGCCAGGTGGCGGGCGCGGGCGTCGTCACTGTCGGTTACCCGAAGTCGGACGCCGGCCGTAGCCAGCATTCGCGCAAGCGGCGCGCCGACGCCACCGAGACCTTGGATCATCGCCGTCAGTCCGGCGAACTGTGGCGAGCCCGCCCAATGGCGGAGCACGGCATCCAGCGCGGAGACAACTCCGCATGCCGTATACATGCCGAGTTCTTCGCGATAGGGGTAGTCGCGAAAGAACGAATGGACATGGTCGGTCTCTTCGGCGACGACACGAAGGTCGCCCGCAGTTGTGCCGAGGTCGATGCCGGTGGTGAATTCACCTTGGAGGCGGCCGACCAATTGTCCATAACGGTGCAGCAGCCCGGCGCGTTCATTGCCCAAAAGTGGTCGCGACAAGGCCAATACGCCCTTTCCACCGCCGCGTGGGATATCGACAATTGCCCACTTCGCCGACATTGCAGAGGCGAGTCTGAGCGCATCGGCGAGGCCATCAACCGGGCGGCGGTACAGTTTCATCCGGGTTCCACCAGCAGCCGGCCCGCGGCGGGTATCATCGAGAACGACAAAAATCCAAGCATCCGTGGCTGTGTCGTACTCAATCTCGATGCGTTCGACCGCATGCGCCGCAGCGAGTGCAAGGATATCGCCTGGCACAGCGGATCCGGACCCATTCTGCGACAACGAAACCAAGTCAGGCGCCCCAGGCGTCGCTCGCCACGTCCCGGGCGTGGACAATTCCCAAGAGTATCCGCTCGTGGTCGGCAACGACTGACTCCAAGCCATGAGCGGCAACCCGGCGGCGCGCATTCCTTCCGATCTCGGCACGGCGGTCGGCGGAACTCGCCAGCGCCAAGGTAAGGTTGGTCAACCTATCGACGGCGCCGCCAGGGAATAGCAGGCCGGACTCGCCATCGTCCAAGATTTCCCGTGCCGCGGGAATATCACTAGCAACCAGCACCCGTTCACAAGCCATGGCCTCAAGATAAACCAGCGACTGGACCTCCGCTTCCGATGGCATTACGACCAGATCCGCCAAATTCAGATAGGCCGGCATACGGCCATGCGAGACCCAGCCGACAAAGCGGCAGCGTTCGCTCACGCCTTGTTCCTCGGAGAACTGCTTGAGGTCGGCCAATCCTTGACCGTCTCCGACGAACACGTAGACCAGCCGGTCGTCGGCGGGGCAGGCCTGCGCCGCCGAACGTATAATATCGTGGCAGCGTTTGACGGGGCCGAGATGGGAGGCGTGAAGCACGACGATGGCATTGTCCTGCAGTGCCAAAGCATGCCTCAGTGACAGGTCGCAGGGACCGGGGGCGAAGCGATCAAGCGCCACGGGGTTGCGGACAGATATGACGTTGGCGAGGCCGAGCCAGTGCAGCGTCTTCGCCCAATGGCTGGCCATGGTGACGATGCGGTCTGCGGCGCGGTATTGGCTCAGCAATTCCGCTTGTGGGGACTTGGGGTAGCTGCCTCGGGCCATCGCCGTGCTCGCACCGCCATGGACGTAAAGCACCGACGGCACGCCTGCCGTACGGACATGTTCGGTGGCGATCCAGGCATAGGTCTCGCGGCCAATTATGACCACATCGGGTCGCTCGTCGCGCAGAAGTTGACCGAAGTGGGATTCGATCTGACGCCTCTCCTCAAGGCGGAACGGCAATGGCGGCGGACGATTGGGGAACGGCTCATAGCTCGGCATTGGAAACCAGCGCAGATTGATCGCCGTATGGGTGTCCTGGATGGCGGCCCCGGCGGTTTCGAACTCGGGCGTGATCGGTGCCAGTGCCCGCACCCGATGGCCGCACCGGGCGAACCCGTCAAGCAATTGTAGGCAAACGATGGACGCCCCGGTCTGGCAGGGTGGCAAGGTTCCGACAAAGGCGATGTCGAGGATTCCCCCGGAATGGCCGGCGGGAACATTCATGGCCGCGGCCTTGCCGATTCCCCGAGAATATTTACCGGCATAAAGGCCATCCATACCCAGGCGACGAGCCCGCGGCAAATCGAAACCGGTAGCAAGAGTATGCGACGCATCCTGCACGAATCAGGCTTGGCATTGAGATCAGTCTCCGATCATTTGGCGGGAAAATCGACCGCGACACCGACCGAGCGAGCCGCGTCCGCGACCCGTGACCGGACCTCGTCGTCGAGGACGATCCCGTCGCGGGCGGCGCCAAGCGCCTTAATGTGTTCCGGCTCGCCGGGCGCCAGCACCTTCTCGAATCCGGGTGCCGGCGGCACGGCGTGGAGCTCGTCGACGAAGGCCAAGGCGTCGCGGCGGTAGTCTTCGATCGGCCGAAAGGCGTCGGCGCGCAAAGCGATCATGATCCAATTGTGTTCGTAGGCGCGCCCCATCATGGCCTCGGCGACAAGCTCGGCGACGACGCCGAGGCCGCTGCCCTTGGGCCCGGCGGCCGGCAGCAAGTAGCCATTGCCGGCACCGACCAGACTTGCCGAGGTCGTCGGACCACCGTCACGGTCGACGGCAACGCCATCCGGAAGCGCGCAGCCTCGTGCATTGGCGACGTGAACCTTGCCCATGGCAATCGCCGAGGTCGCGAAATCTGCGACCACGGGGTCGCCGTCGCCGGCCGGCGCTGCCAGGGCATACGGATTGGTGTTCATGATCGGGCCGACGCCGCCGTGGGGCACGACGCGGGGAAACTTGCGCCGGCCGCCACCGCCGAAGCATTGAACAAAGAAGCCCTCCCGTGCGCCCCGCTCGGCATAGGCGCCGACCCGGCCGGTGTGGCCGCATTCGATGATTCCGGCAGCCGCGACGCCGTGATTTCTGGCCACCGGCATTAGGGCGTCGAGCGCGAATTCCATGGCCGCGATGCCGAGACCGAGACCGCCGTCGACCTCGATGACGGCACCCTCGCTCCTGACCAATCGCGGCCGCGCCCGGGGATCGAGCTCGCCTTCACGGACGGCGGCCAGGTACGGAACGAGCCGGGCCACGCCGTGGGAGGCCACGCCCCGCGCCTCGGCACCGACCAGATGGGCCGCGATCACGGCGGCGGTATCGTCGGCGAAGCCGGCGCCGGCGAGGATCGCGCCGACCAGCGCTTCAAGATCCGGAACGGCGACGGTAACGGCGGCCATGGCGCGGCTCCCCGGTTGCGGGACGGGCCCGCAGAATGGGCAAATAGACGACCGATTCCCAGCCCTAAGTGGCGGCTGTCCGGCTCTACGATCTGGGCTGCGGGACTCGGTCGCCGGGCGTCCCTATGCGTCGATTTGACGACGCGGTACGGCCATCGCGGCGAGGCCAAGGACGATCACCGCCATCGCCAGGAGGGCCTGCCAAGTCAAGGGCTCGCCGAGAAAGACCACGCCCAGCAGCAAACCGATCGGCGGGATCAAGGCGTTGTTGAGCGAGGCGAAGGTCGGCCCGGCGCGATTGATCAGCGCGACGAAGGGGATGAACACGATCCCCGAGCACAGCGCGCCGAGGGCGAGGATGGCGAGCAGCGCGTCCGCGGTCAGGGTGAAGTCCCAGCGATCGTCGACGATCAGGGCCACGATGACGATCTGGATCGAGGCGCACCACAGCAAATTGCGCGCCTTGGTCATCAATGGCATCGGCGGCAACAGCTTGATCAGCACGTAGGCGATGGCGAAACTGAGCGAGGCACCGAGGAGCGCAAGCTCCCCCGCAATGTCCGCGACGAACCCGCTGAATGCTTCCGGACCGATCAGGATGGCGACACCGGCGAAGCCCAGCAACACGCCGATCACGCTGGCCAGCCGCAGGCCTTCGCCGGGCACGAAAAGCGCCGACAGGGCGAGAGTGAAAAGCGGCACCGTGCCGAGCAGGATGGCAGCGATGCTGCTGTGGATGTGCTGCTGGCCCCAGGCCATGAGGAAGAACGGGATCGTCGCCTCGAACAACCCAATCAGAGAAAAGTGGACCCAAGGACGGAGGCCGGGCGGTAACGCAGCGGCGTCGATCCCGTGCAGCCGGCCGGCAAGGATCCGCGCCAGCAGAGTTATCACCGCTGCGCCGACGACGATGCGCGCGGCCGCGACCAAGGCCGGCGGCACGGCGGCGATGGCGATCTCGATGAACAGGAATTGCGCGCCCCAGATGAGGCCGAGACTGAGCAGCAGCAGATAGTCGACCGGCGTAATCCGTTCCATGGCTCGGCGCGATCGGGAAGTGGAGACGTCCCGATATCTGATCCCCCGCACAGCCGCGGCAGTCAAGGAAAGGTTCGGCGGAACCGGCTGGCGCGACTACTCCACCGCCGTTGTCAATGCAGCGCGAGCTTGAACTCGCCAACGGTGCAAGCTATGCCAGTCATTCCTTTCCGATTGGTTACGGTGGGTGGTTCCCGATATGCGCGATTTTGCTCTCGAGCGTTATTTCTCGACCTGGGAGTTCGCCGCGCGCTACCACATGACCGCCTCGGACATGGAGAGCCTGAGCCTCCCCGACCTGCTGGCGATGGCGTCGCCGGAGGATCGCGAGGCGTTCGAGACCCAGTGGCTCGGCTATTCGGAGACCTTTGGGCTGGCCGAACTGCGAGCCACGATCGCCGCCACCTACGACACCGCGACGGCGGACGACATATTGTGCTTCGCCGGCGCCGAAGAAGGCGTCTATACCGCGATGCGCGTGCTGCTCGACGCCGACAGCCACGCCATCGTCGCGGTGCCCAACTATCAAGCGGCGGAGACCGTGCCGCTCGATATCTGCGCCGTCACCGGGGTGCCGCTCGACGCCGACGACGGCTGGTCGCTCGACATCGACCGGGTGGCCCAGGCGATCCGCCCCAACACCAAGGTCGTTTCGATCAACTTCCCCAACAACCCGACCGGCGCCATCCTCGACCGCGAGCGCTTCGATGCGCTCGTCGAGCTGTGCCGGACCCACGGCCTCTATCTGTTCAGCGATGAAGTCTACCGGCTGGTCGAGCGCGACCCGGCCCTGCGCCTGCCACAAGCGGCGGACGTCTATGAGCGCGGCCTGTCGCTCCACGTCATGTCCAAGGTCTACGGCCTGCCGGGCCTGCGCATCGGCTGGATCATGACCAAGGATTCCGGTGTGCGGCAACGGATGGAGCGCTACAAGCACTATCTATCGATCTGCAACTCGGGGCCGAGCGAGTGGCTGGCACTGATCGCGCTCAAGGCGCGCGACCGGATCCTCGCCCGCAACCGGGCGCTCGTCGACGCCAATGCGGCGAAGCTCGACGCCTTCTTCGGCGAGTACCCCGACCTCTTCGAATGGCGCCGGTCCGACGGCGGCTGCGTCGGCTACCCCCGTTATCTCGGTGCCGGCAGCGCCGACGAATTCTGCGAGGACCTGGTCGACCGCGCCGGCATCCTGTTGCTGCCGCCCAAGGTCTACCGCTCGGAGCTCATCGATACGCCCCAGGACCGGTTCCGCATCGGATTCGGCCGTGCCGGAATCGACGAAGGCCTGGCCGCCTTTCGCGCCTATTTGAACTCGAACCGAAAATCGTAGCCGAACCGCCGGCGCCGGATCATCACGCTCGATCGGCGGCAGGCCCCTTGAGTTCGACGACATTGCCGTCCAGATCGTCGAGATAGATCGACGGGCCGTCGCCATCGGCGCCGTAGCGCGTCTCGACGTCGCCGAATTTAACGCCGTGACGCTCAAGATGGCGACCGATCGCCACCGCCTCGAAGGGATCGATGCGCAGCGCGAAGTGGTCCATGTTGCCCGGACCCGCCGCCTCGCCCGGTTCCCTGGGTACCAAATCGATCAGTGAATCGCCGGCGCGGAGCTGGACCAGGCCGATCGATTCGAGGCGGCGCTCCTCGCTGCATCCCAGCACGTCGCAATAGAAGCGGACGGCACGATCGATGTCGGCCACGCGCAGCACGACGTGGTCGAGGTTCTTGATCGAGATCGTCATCGGCTCGGGTCCCTGCGATTGCCGCGGCATTCACGGAATTATAGCGCAATCCGTGGCGGGCTGGCGGTCAGAGCGCCGACACCGTTCGCCGCGACGGCCGGTCGATCGAACGCATTGCGGCATCGCCGATTGCCAGCACGGAACCGACTGATTCCTATAGGCACGCCTCGAATAAAACGCGGTAGTCATCGCCGGTCGCCGGACGCGGATTGGTCGGGTTGCAATGGTCGCCCATCGCCTGCTCGGCAAGCGGCGGCAGCTGCTCCGCGCGGACGCCCATCTCGCCGAGCCCGGTCGGGATGCCGAGCCGCCGGTTGAGGTCGGCGATCGCATCGGCGACGTCGCTGCCGGCGGCGAGTCCGAGCGCCTCGGCGAGGCGGTCGTACTTGTCGCCGACATGGCCGGCGTTGAAGCGCAGCACGGCCGGCATGACGACCGCGTTCAAGGTGCCGTGGTGCAGCGTCAGGCCGGGCAAGGCGCCGAGCGGATGGGACATGGCGTGGACCGCCCCGAGACCCTTCTGGAACGCCATCGCACCCTCGAGCGCGGCCATCATCATGTTCCACCGCGCGTCGCGATTGGCGCCGTCGGCGACCGCGGTTTCGATATGCCTGGCGGCGCGGTGCAATCCGTCGAGCGCGATGGCATCGGCCGGCGGGTTGACCGCCGGGGACAGGAAGGTTTCGATACAGTGGGCGATGGCGTCGAGGCCGGTCGCCGCCGTCAGGCCGGGCGGCAGAGCGAGGGTCAGTTCGGGGTCGCAGAGCGCCACGCTGGGCAGCATATGCGGACTGACCACGCCGAGCTTGCGGCCGTCGTCCATGATGACGACGGCGCTGCGACCGACCTCGCTGCCGGTACCGGCGGTGGTCGGGATCGCTATCAGCGGCGGCAGGTCGGGCCGGATTCGGGCCAGCCCACCCTCGACTAAGGCGTATTGGGCGAGCGGGCCGTCATGGGTGGCGAGCAGGCGCACACCCTTGGCGAGGTCGAGCGACGAACCGCCGCCGACGCCGACGATGCTGTCACAGCCGGCCTTACGGTAGCGCGACAGGCCCTCGCGGACCGCTGCCTCGGTCGGGTTCTGCGGCGTGCCATCGAAGACCGGCGGGTCGCTCCCAGGGGGCAGCGCGTCCCGTACCCTGTCGACAAGACCGGTGGCGACAAGGCCGGCGTCGGTGACGATCAGCGGCCGCGTCGCGCCCAGCCCGGCGAGCTCGTCCGTCAGCAGCCCGAGGGCGCCGAAATCGAACTGGATTTTGGTCAAATAGGTGATGGTGGCCATGGGAACTCCGATCGATGCGGCGGATGAAAAGGCCGAACCCGACGCCGATCCCGTGTCGGGATGGCGGCGTCGCAATTGCCGGCAGCGGCTAATTTGGCCACGCTGACCAGGCCGCGATTACGACACTATTTATAGAAGAGATGATCACCGATCTCGACCGTCCGGGTCAATTTCTCGGCCCACAACGGCTCGACCCTCCGTAAGTGAAAATATACCGCGCCTCGGGTCGGGTCATTGCCGCGCGCGCTTCGGGCCGCCCGCGCGATCCGCATTGCGTTCTCCCACGCCGCCGGGTTCGCCGGGCTATCGTGGAGGCCGTCGCAATACCAGCTGAACTGGCATCGGTGTCGACCGCCCTGACCCTGCGTGACAACGCCGCACACGGTGTCGGGGAAGGCCGGCGAATCGACCCGGTTGAGCGTCAGATGGGCGATCGCGCTCTGGCCACGTTGGTCCTCCGAGCGCGCCTCGAAATAAACATTTAGCGCCAAGCACTCGATTTCGTCATCGAGCGCCGCGATCTTGGTTTCCCCTCGGAACAGGCTGACCAAGCCGGCCAAAATAACCACGACGAGCGCCGCGGCGGCCCCTTTGAGAAGCGTCCGGCCGGTCGGGCCGGCGCGTTCGAACAGCTTCATCAAATCGCCGGTCATACGCCGTCTCGTGCCTCTTGCCTGCATGACTTAGAATGCGCCACAAATCATGGGCGGGCAACGTCCAGCCGGTACGAGCACAAACCTGGAGAGAGACATGACACTCCTATTCAAGCGAGACATGACCGACCCGGAGCCGTGGCTGGCTGCCCTGTCCCGTCAGATCCCCGAATGCGAGATCCGGGTGTTCCCGGACCTCGAACCGCGCGGCGACATCGAATATGCCCTGGTCTATGACCCGCCGCCCGGAATGCTGGCGTCGCTGCCCAATCTGAAGGCGATCTTCTCGCTCTGGGCCGGGGTCGACCATCTCGCCGGCGATTCCCAATTGCCGCCGGTCCCGGTCATCCGCATGGTCGAACTCGGCATGACGGCGAGTATGACCGTCCATGTGGTGCAGCAAGTGCTCAACCTGCACACCCGGGCCATCGACTATCGCCAGTACCAGGCCGAGCGGCGCTGGAAGATGCTCGACCCGACGGCACCCTGGGACCGTCGCGTCGGTTTCCTCGGACTGGGCACCCTGGCCCAGGATGCCGCCGAGAAGCTGGTCGGTCTGCGGTTCGATGTCGCCGGCTGGTCGCGGACCCCGAAACAGATCGAAGGCATCCAATGCTTCCATGGCGAGGATGGCTTGGCCGAACTCCTGGCCCGCACCAACATCCTGGTATGCCTGCTGCCGCTCACTGACGAGACCGGCGGTATTCTGAACAAGCAACTCTTCGCGGGTCTGCCGCGTGGTGCCACGATCGTCAATTGCGCGCGCGGCGGCCATGCCGTCGAAGCCGACCTGCTCGACGCGCTCGACAGCGGCCAGCTCTCGGCCGCCGCCCTCGACGTGTTCAACGAGGAACCGCTGCCCGAGAATCATCCGTTTTGGGTCCATCCGAGAATCATCGTCACCCCACATATCGCGGCGTTCTCGATCCCGGAAACCGCGATCGAATCGGTGGCGCAAAACATCGCCCGCATCGAGAACGGCGAATCGCCGCTTTATGTCGTTGATTTCGATCGCGGATATTGATCGGGCGCAAAACATCGCCGCCTGGTGATCGGTGAATGAGTACTGGTGGGCTGGGCCGAGGCCCTGTTTTCGGCATATCAAGGAGAATGCCATGCGCATGATGTTTCGATTTACGATACCGGTGGAAAAGGGCAACGCCGCGATTTCCGATGGCTCGCTGGCGGAGGCGATCGAAGCGCTGCTTGCCGAACACAAACCGGAAGCAGCCTATTTCCTGGTCGACCAGGGCAAGCGCGCTGGAATGGTATTTATCGATATCGCCGACCCCGCCGAACTGGCGCACATCAACGAGCCGTTGTTCGCCAAGCTCGACGCGGCGATCGAGATCATGCCGGTGTTGACCGCGGAAGACCTGCGGCGCGGGCTTCCCTAACGGCCCAGCCGGGTCGCATCGCGTCGGCCAACGGTCCCGATCGGCCATTGGCGGGGCGGTCGGGCATGGTAGACTTGGGGAAATGAATCGGCCTTTTGATCGTGGGGTCCCGCGCCGAGCGCGGCGGAGCAAATTCGCCTGAACGAACCGTGGGCGCCCCCATGCCTGGACCCGATCCGAAGATCATCGAGGAGCAGAGCCAGCGCTTCTATGGTCTCTACGAACGCAAGGCGAAGAACTTTCGCACCGCGCTGATCAGTGTCACCGGGTTGGTCACCATCGTCTTCGTGTTGGTCTTCTATCCTTATGTCACGTTCCGCGGCCTGCGCTATGTCCACGAAGCGGAGCTGGCGTCGATCGAACGGGAGGTGCGCGACCTGGATGCCCGTTTGACCGAACACCGGCAGCTCGAAGAGACTTTCCGGACTCACCTCGAGACGGTTTTCGGCGCGCTCGGCGAAATTCAGCTGCGCAAGCTGGAAGCCGGCCAAACGCAACAACGGCGGCGGCTGGCCGGCATCAGGACGGATATTGGTGACGACCCCGATCTGCGGCCCTGGCTGAGTGGCGACGGCGCCGCGGCGGAGCTGCCGGACGGACTGCGCCGCCGCTACCCGGTGCTGGCGCCGGCCAAGGACGATCCCTGCTTTTTGCTGACCGGCGAACCGTGGACGCGCTGTGCGCTGGCGACGCAACTGACGCGGCTGGACCGCCAGATACAAGACTTGTTCGGCTACAAGCGCATTTCCCACCTGCGCAACGACCTGTATGTGCCGCTGCAAGAGGAATTGTCGACGCTGCAGGGCCGCTTCAGCGCCTGGCTGTTTGGCGAATCGCCGGGCTGGGCGCCTGACGGCGCCAGCGCCGATGGCCGCTTGCGTGATGAATACAGCGATTTCGAGAACACCTACGTTGGGCTCATCGAAGGCCACGAGCGCGTCATCCATGAACAGGGCTGGGACACGAACAACGCGCTCAGCGATGCGCAGCGACAGCGCAAGGCGGTCGACCGCGAGCTGAAGAAAGTCGTGGCCCGGCTCGAGGAGATGAAGAATCTGCGCGAAATACAGACGCCTTTCGGCCAACTGCCGGTCGGGCTCAACGAACTCGTGCTGCTGTTCCCGGTGCTTGTCGCCGCCGGCTTCCTGCTGACCGCCTCGCTGCTCGGCGAAACCCTGCAGCTGCGCCGGGTCTACCACCGGCTGTGCCGCGCCCGCGACCCCGACGGCGAACTCTTCGACAACGACCGCCTCGCCCTGATCGCGCCGGTATGGATCGACCCGTTGCGACCCGCCCGCCACCGGGTCTACCGGGCCGCCATCCTGGCCGTCCCGGTGCTGGTTTTCGTCACCGCCATCCTGCTGTTGCTCGACAATCGCCTGCTATGGGGTCCGTTCATGGACGAGGCGCGGCTCGGCACGATCATCTATCTCGCGCTCTACGCCGCGAGCGCGCTGTCGATCCTGGAAGGCGGCCGCCGGGTGTGGCTCGCACTGCGCGCCTACGATACCGACCCGGAAACGACGGCCTGACCGAAAAGAGTGCCGGCCGGCGAGCCGGCGCCGACGGCAATCGGTTGCCGAGCGCGCGACATTTCGCAATCATCGGGCGAGGCGAAACGGATTTACCGGGGGACAGGATAATGGTCCATCTGGATTGGAAGATTCGTACCGTCAAACTGGCGACCTGCAGCTGCGATTACGGCTGCCCGTGCGAGTTCAACGCGCCGCCGACACGGAGGCCCTGCGAGGGCTTCGAGGCTTCGGAGATCATCGAAGGTCATTTCGGCGACATGCGCCTGGACAGGCTCCGTTTCGGGGCGACCTTCCGCTGGCCCGGCCCGCTTCATGAAGGCGGCGGCACGGCGCAGGGAATCATCGACGAACGCGCCGACCAGGCGCAGCGCGAGGCGATCATCAAGATCCTGTCCGGGGAAGAACAGGAGCCGACGACCATGTTCAACATTATCGGCGGGACGATTGCAGCCGAGGAAGATACCCTTTATCTGCCGATCGACATGGCGTGGGACATGGCGGCGCGGTCTGGCCATATCGACATTCCGGGTGTGGCCAAGGGGAACTTCGAGCCGATCCGCAATCCGGTCACCGGCAAGCCCCACTACGCCAAGATCACGCTGAACGACGGCTTCGAATTCCACGAGGCGGAAATGGCGAGCGCCGACGCCGAAGGCACGGGCGAGATCAAATTCAACTGTGCCGGCCGCTACGCGTTCCTGATCGACGTCAGCTACGGCCCCCACGGCATCATCGCTTAGGACCGCTTCAAGGTCGCGTTCCTATTCGATCAGCAATTCGTGATCGTCCATGCCGTCGACGCCCTCGAACCTAAAATTACGGTCGTCTTTCTGGACGACCTTCCAGCAGCCCTTGTCACCGTCACGGACCTTCTGCCACTGCGCGCAATAGAGATCGCCATCGAGGCTCCATTCGCCGCTGTCGGTGAAACCGCTGTTCGTGGTTAGTGACATGGCCCCGCCGTCTCCGTACCGGACCTGATAGGGCGCCCCCCGGCTACCCGTGCCATGGGCGGTGGCACCGTCGAGAACAGCCTCAATTTCCACCGCGGTTAGGACGCGGTCCTCGGCGTTCGCCCCACGTGGACCGACCAACAGGAATGCCAGGCCAACGGCAATCACCATCATGGTCGCCAATTTCGTCATGTCCCTCTCCTCACTGTCGCGCTCGATCCGGCGGCCCCGACAACAAAGCCGGGATACCGGAGCGATTCGCCAAAAAGTGTATTTACAGTATCGATTAAATCGGGGAACTACCAGAGACCTCGCGCCGGCCGGGGGGCGAAACCTTCGATCATCGAACCAACCGGTTGCCGACCGGTCGTGGACTTATTTGCGTTTCGGCCTTGCCACCAGCTCGCCGCCGCAATTGGGGCAGGTCTGATCCATCGCCGCCGCGCAGCCGGGGCAAAAGGTGCACTCGTAGCTGCAGATGGTGGCGGCGCCGTCTTGCGGCAGGGCGGTTTCGCATTTCTCGCATTGAGCGCGCATTTCCAGAGCCATGGCGGTCCCCTGTCGGTTGGCTCACCAGGATAGCAGGAACGCGGAGACAGGTCCCGTGCGCCGGTCGATCGCTGTCCTGCGTCCTCGATCCATCGGCGCCGCCCGACAGCGCCGGGCGGCGCATGAGAACGTGGAGTTCCGTGGCCCGCGACGATGCTTACTTAGTTCCAGTTCCTCCGCTTGTAATGGCCGTGGGCGTGGCCCGGCGGGCGGCAGCCGTGTTTGCGCAGGCCGGGCGGCGCGAAGCCGTCGCCGCAACGCGGCGGCCGCGGCCAATAGCCGTTGTCCCGGTAGAAATCGTAGCGGTCGTCATAGCGGCCGTTGTATTGGTACTGGTCGTCGTCGGCGTCTTCCACCGCCTGATAGATCAACAGCCCGCCGGCAATGGCGAGTCCGGTGATCGCCAGCTCCTCCAGGCCGATCTGGAGGTCCTGGGCGGTCGCCGGTGGGGCCGCGGCGCAGGCCATGCCGCCGGCCAAAGCGGTGGCGCACATCAAGGCTTTCAATCGGGTCATCCGCGTTCTCCTGGTTCATGGTGAACCTTCGACATGGCCGGACGATAGGCGGGTCTCACTGAACCGGCGATGAACGGCAGGCCCGGGCCGACCGCGCTCGGGGGATGGTTTTTCGCCCCTGGATTCCCTACATATAGCGCGCGATATCGCGCCTCCCCGCCAACCGCGGAGATGGCGGGAAAAGGAAGGAAAGTCCCAATGTCCGACAAGATGGAAAAGTCCGATAAAACCGAAAAGTCCGATTCCGAATGGCGGGCGCAGCTGTCGCCCGAGCAGTACCATGTCTGCCGGCGCAGGGGCACCGAGCGTCCGTTCACCGGCAAGCACCATGATTCCAAGGAACCCGGCATTTATGTCTGCGTTTGCTGCGGCAACCCATTGTTCCATGCCGACACCAAGTTCGACTCCGGCACCGGGTGGCCGAGCTTCTACGAAGCGATTCATGACCAGGCAGTGCGCGAGGAAGAGGATCGAGCCTTGTTCATGCGCCGGACCGAGGTTTTGTGCTCCCATTGCGACGCCCATCTCGGCCATGTCTTTCCGGACGGCCCGCAGCCGACGGGCTTGCGCTATTGCATGAACTCGGTCGCGCTCGATCTCGACAGCGACGACACATGAGCCTGTCCGACGCCGCGCCCGCCGACGCCGTGCTGGCGTCCGCCCTGCGGGCGCACCAGGAGGGCGACCTCGCCCGGGCGGAGGATCTCTATCGGCAGGTACTGGAGGCCGCGCCACGGCACGCGCGGGCGCTGCAATATATGGGCCTGCTGCACGAACATCGCGGCGACCTCGACGGGGCGGCGGATATCTACACCCAAGCCTTGCAGGTCGAGCCCGCCAATGTCGGTATCATCAACCGGCTGGCGACCGTCAGGGGTCAGCAGAAAGACTATGACGGCGCGGAGGCTCAGGCCCGGCTGGCGCTCGAGCACCGTCCCGATTTCGCTCCCGCCTGGACCACGCTCGGCAACGTGTTCGAGGCCCGCAGCCGGCTGGCCGAGGCGGCGAACGCCTTCCGCAAGGCGCTCGACTTCGCCCCCGAGGACCCGAATATCCACAACAATCTGGGTATCGCGCTGGCCCGACAGGGTCTCGCCGCGGACGCCGAGCGCCACTACCGCCGCGCCCTCGAGCTGATGCCGGAATCGGTCGATGCGCTCAACAACCTGGGCAATCTGCTGAGCCGCCAGGGCAAGTTCTCGGCCGCGCTCGAGGTCTTTCATCGCGCCGTCGATTTGGCGCCGGACGACGCCCCGTTGCTGATCAACCTCGGCGAGGCGCTGGCCGAGATCGGCGAGCTGCAGACCGCCCAAGACCTGTTCTCCCGGGCGCTGGCGCTCGTCCCCGACGATTCGGCGGCGCGTCTCGGCTTGGTCACGACCCTGTCCCGGGGTGACCTCCAGCGCTACCAACCGGCCATCGACCGGCTGCTGACCACCGCCTACGGCTGGCCCGATATCGGGTTGGCCGCCGTCGGCCCGTTGACCGCCCGCCACCTGCGGCTCAAATACGGCCTGCCGGCGACCCCGGCGGAGATGCGCGACATCGACATTGACGACGCCCTGTTGGAGCGCCTGATGGGCGACCGTTTGCTCGCCGCGTACCTGGCGGCGGCAGTCAATGCCGACCCGGCGTTGGAAGTGTTCCTGACCGCTCTTCGGCGGCGTCTCGCGGCATGGGATTTCGCCGCCGACGGGCCGGATTTGCGACTCGCCGCGGCCATCGCGCGGCAATGCGCGGCCAATGAATATGCCTTCGCTTTCGACGACGGCGAGGCGGAGCGGGTCGGCGCCTGGCGCCGCAAACTGGAAGCGGCCGCGGATTGGGGGGCGCCCGCGACCCAGGTGGCGTTGGTCAAGTATGGGCTCTATGCGCCGCCGTCATCGCTCGCCAATCGCGAGGCGCTGGCCGCGGTGCCGAACGAATCCTGGCTGGCGCCGCTCCGGCCCTGGCTCCGCGAGGAGTTCCACGATCGCGCCCGCGACGGGGCGCTGGCGGCCGCGCTTCCCGCCCTGACGCCGATCGACGACGCGACGTCGCAGGCGGTGGCGGCGCAATACGAGGCCAACCCCTACCCGCGCTGGTCGTCGCTGACCCGCCAATCGCCCGAGAGCCCGGCCGCCATCCTCCGCGACCTGTTCCCCCATTTCGACCCGCCGGCCTTGCTGCGCGGCCCGGTCGAGGTGCTGGTCGCCGGCGCCGGTACCGGCCAGCATCCGATCGCCGAGGCGGCGTTGGTCTATCGCGACAGCCGCGTGCTGGCGGTCGACCTCAGCCGCGCGAGCCTCGGCTATGCCGCGCGCCGGGCCCAGGATCTCGGCGTCGACAATGTCGAGTTCGCAGTCGCCGATATCCTCGAACTGGGCGCGCTCGAGCGCCGCTTCGACATCGTCGAGGCGGCCGGCGTGCTGCATCATCTCGAGGATCCCGAAGCCGGCTGGCGCGTGCTCGCCGGTCTGGTACGGCCCGGCGGCGTGATGATGGTGGCGCTCTACAGCCGGCGCTCGCGGCACCACATCGCCGCCGCCCGCGACGCCCACGATACCGGAACCGCGCCCGCCGACGCGACCGCCCTGCGCGACTTCCGCCAAAAGGTGATCTTCGATCCCGATTACGCCGCCTATCGCGGGCTTCTCGATTCGACGGATTTTTACAGCCTCAGCGGCTGCCGCGACCTCGTCTTCCATGTCCAGGAACACAGCTTCTCGCTGCCCGAGATCGGCGCCATGCTCGACCGGCTGGGCCTCGACTTCATCGGCCTGCAGCATGCCGACCCGACGGTCGCGTCGCGCTATCGCGCCAACTTTCCCGACGACGCGACGCAGACCGATCTCGCCGGCTGGGACGTCTTCGAGGAACGCAACCCGAAGGCCTTCGCCGGCATGTACCACGTCTGGTGCCGGAAGCCGGAATGATGCCGGAATGCATTGTCCGCGAATTTTCCTGGGCTTTGATGCCTGCGTGACCGACCGACCGCGCCGATCGAGACAGGTTCGGTCATCGCCTATTCCTGAGACCACGTCGCGGGTACGCCAAGGCACGACGCTCAAGCTCATGTTCCTTCAGAAGCTCAATTATATGCTCATCGTCTCTCTCCTCGTGCTCGAAAGAATCTGCTCAAATTTGGAGGGAGTTCAGGGGCTCAGGTCATTCTTCCTATTTCTATCAATGCCAATGAGGCGACGTGCAACGGGCACTTGCCGCCTTCTAAGGATTGCACCAGCCTTCCACTCCGTAGCAGGGATCAGACCAATGCTGGGACCAACTTTGACCATTACTGTTTTCGCAGACAGTCCACTGCTCCGGACCGGCCCCGCCGTCTGTAAACGAGTAGTTGTAACCTACCTCGCACCAGTACTCAGCCTGCCATTCTCCGTCAGGACCGCCGCCGGAAGATGTCGAAGCTCCGCTATCGACGCCCAGAATTGCCTCTAACCCCAACGCGACAAGATTCCGTTGCGCGTTGGAAAGGCCCTGTTCAGCTGCTTTACTAATCCACATAAAGGCCGCGCTGACATCTTGGTCAACACCTCTTCCCTCATAATACATCAGGCCGAGATTGTCTTGAGCTTCGGCGTATCCTTGGTCGGCTGCCTTGCGGTACCACCGAGCGGCTTCGGCGTAGTCTTGATCAACCCCGCGGCCCTCTTCGTATAGAACGCCAAGATTGTATTGAGCGTCGACGTTCCCCTGGTCAGCGGCCAACCGATACAACCGAGCGGCCTCCACAATGTCTTGGTTGGTACCCTGTCCAGTTTCGTACAGCGTACCAAGATTGAATTGGCTGTCGGCGTCCCCTTGGTCAGCAGCCAGCCGATACAACCGAGCGGCTTCAGCATAGTCTTGAGCTACTCCCAATTCGTTGCGATACATCAACCCGAGATTGAATTGGCTGTCGACGTCCCCTTGGTCGGCAGCCAGGCGAAACCACCGCGCGGCTTCAGCATAGTCTTGATCAACTCCCTGGCCGAGGTAGTACAACACACCAAGATTACGTTGAGCGTCGGCGTACCCCTGGCCAGCAGCCTTTCGATACCAGCCGATAGCCTTGCCATACTCTTCAGCCTTGTCCAGCGCACGGCCCAGTCGATAAAAATTCTCATCGCTAGCGTCTTCGGCAACAGCACGTTGACATGCAGGGATCGCCAATAGAGTATCAATCTGGTCAAAAGGTTTTCCGACATCGCTATTTCCCGACTCGGAGGGGTGGCCCGCCAGCGCGTGGCATTCTGCTGTCATATCCGTGCCCGCTCTAACTAGAACCGATAATGTGTCTAGTTCGTCTTCAATCACCGCTAGTTCGTTTTCTAGCGTTGCCTCATCGTCTTCGGCCAAGGGATCATAGTTCATAATATCATCGGCGAGCTGCTGAAGCGGATCTGTGTTTTTGTCCTCCGAGTCTGCGTCTTGCTCGGGTGCCTTGTCATCGCCCAACGTTCCAGCCGAGGAATGCATTTGTGAGCCCGTTGGCTTTGCCACTACCGGAGAATCCTGATTGCCAGTAGCCGCGTCAATCGCAGGCTTCTCCTCTTCTTCGGATGCGT
The DNA here is from genome assembly GCA_024244705.1 of Alphaproteobacteria bacterium. Classification (NCBI taxonomy): domain Bacteria; kingdom Pseudomonadati; phylum Pseudomonadota; class Alphaproteobacteria; species Alphaproteobacteria bacterium. Next base: position 1,837 of record JAAEOK010000115.1, on the reverse strand, counting down.
AATCTGAGGAGGAGGCGCTGGGTGGTGAGGCGCGGGTCAACTCAAAGGGCTTGCAGCCACCGACCAACAGACGGCCGGTCAGCGTCTGCGCTGTTGTATCGAGAGCGGCGGTCACTCCAACTGTGGCGTAGCCGGATGGGCGGCGGACCCATTCGCCCGGACGCATCTCGAGCTGACCCATATTTGGATCGAATTCGCCGATCATTCCCAGTTCGCCATTCGGAACACCGGGGTTCTCAGGCACGGGATAGAACTTGAAACTGGCCGTCAGTTGGGAAAGGTCCACGCCTTCGATCGTTAAGGTGAGGCCGGTCAGGCCTTGCCCGCAGACATATGTTCCCTTCCAAATACCCTGAACGCCTCGATCGACAGGCGATTGTTCGAGGGATGCCGTCGATACCACGCTTTGTGTTGAGGCGGTTGTCGGCGCTTCATTTGATCCGGTTTCGGGAGCCTGCGAGTCGGAAGATGCCACGAACCGAAAGCTTCTATTCCAGTTCCCCCAATCGTCGGACGAGAGTCCGTTTCTTTCCGACCCCGAATATTCGTCTGCTCCCGTGGCGACTTCAAACGTTACGACGCCGCCGCTACGGTCTATGAGGCCAGCATGGATTGCCGCTCCGCAAATGTCCGAGTCATCGGTATAAAGATCAGTTCCCCAAACCGTACTCGGCTTCAGGCCATCGCTACATTGACAGGTGAACGGTTCACCGTTCCCGGCAAGGCCCTTTGCATTTGAAGGGCAGAGCACCGCGGCATCAGATGATCCAGTCTGGATGCAGATGACTACAGCAATCGAGAAGAAGACGCATATTCGAAGAAAGGATCTTTTCCCATGCATTTGAATATACCCGCTCAATCTCTCCGATTAGGCGGGATTTCCCGAATACCGCCTCTCACTAACCGGAAACGGTAGCACGAGAGGCGGTCGGCGACGATTCCAGATTTAGTCGGGACATTGCACGGTGATCTGCTGGTTTTTCGGACCGATTTGGCCATTGAACAGCCGGTGCGCCCTAAGTCTTACGCTGGGGGAGCGCACTTCGACACTCGCAAGGCACAGCTTCCCCGTCGGGAGGTCCGGGTGCTTTTGTTTCGAGATCCCGGCGAGTACATGCTTGTGAACGCGCTTCAATTTGATATTGTCGGTTATCTGAGCGCCCCGAGACGACCGCCAATCAGCGTTGCAGGGTGGCATCCTGACATTCTTGTCGTGCTTACTCACCCCTAAGAGGGACAAGAATATAAAGAAGGACAAAAAGAGACCATAAGAAACTGGCTCTTTGCCCCACCCTGAGGGTGTGACACTAGGACAAGAAGGACATGGACAGACCGATTAGGATTTCCCCATCTCACAAGTATTCGTCCTTGCCCTCTTCCATAGGCGCGAGGCAGAGCAAGCGCGCCCTAGCAAAGCACCGTGAGGGAGTGAAGATGGGACGGAATTTCGACCAGCCGAAGGTTGCATTGTCGCCAAGAAATAAAAACCCATACCGCTATCGCCCCCCCATCTGGGGAATATCAGCTAAAAGCATTGTCCGTCATCTGGGAATTGTCTTTGCAAGCGTCGCATGCTTGTGCTGCTTGTCTGCGATGGCGGTTGCTGCCGATGTGACACGGCAAACTGAGGAGCAAGATATTAGTATTTGCGACGAGTATCAAAGTGCCAAAAATAAAACCACTTGCACCGAGTTACTCACTAATACCAAGTCTCTGTGAGTGGGACTCATATAGGGGCTTTCCGGAACGGTGTTTTTCTGATTCAAGATGGCAAACGGATGGAGGTTTGCCATGGGTTCTCCGGTTTCACTTCGAGACGATTTTGGTGCGGCCGGAC
>JAAEOK010000114.1 GCA_024244705.1 Alphaproteobacteria bacterium | reverse complement strand
AACAGACGGTGGAAGGAACTTTATTGCGAGGGTGACGATGATGTGATGGCGAAACAGGGTAACCGGGATCGGCCAAACCCGAGGCATTGTCCGAGCCAAGAGCTCGCTAACGTGATGGGGCGTCGATCCTCGGATTCCATCAGGGCCCGCGGCAAAGACCATGCTGCATCCAGAGGCCGGATAGATGACTGCAAACCCAACCGCCACTAATCATCAAAACCGCTTGCAATCGGGCGGGTGTCCATATACGTCCATAGATGACAATGCCGGTGAGATTATTGCTGGCAGGCGACCGAGTTCTGCGCCATGAACGCCCCCAACGCCTGGAGTTCGTTCATCGTCATTTCGCCCTGAATGCGATTCGCCTCGGCGCGATCATTCTTGGCACTGGCCAGCATCCAGGCGCGTTGCGTTTCATTCAGATCGGCCATCGCGCTGTCGGCGATGCAGGCGCAGCCGCTCGCCGCCATCCACTGCTGGGTGCGGCATGCCGCTTCGATTTCTCCTCGCCGATCCGCTGAAGCGGCAGTCGGAATCAAGGCCATCGTCGTAAGTGTCACGATTGCAAGACTGCGCCAACGCATACCATCCCTCCCTATAAGTCGGCCAAGGTTCCGCGGCCCCTTCATGCGACGCTGCCCCGTGGACCCAGGCCGGAACTCTAGCCGACACCGACCGAGACTCAAAGCCGTCGTCGCTATCCGCCGAATGGCGCCGTCAGGTGAGGCAATTGGATGAGCGGATGATTGAGCCAGCGGATCCAGTCAAGGTTGAAGAATTGGGCAACATAGATCTCAGCGACAAAAGCGAACCAGAGTGCGAGCGCCAGCCCAAAGCCGATCGTGCGCCAGGCCGTTCCCCCACCCCAACGCATTGCCCGAACCGGGAATGATGCCTCGGGTGGCGGCGGTCCGGCCTCCAGATCCAACTGCCGAAACAGCATCTGTTCGACGGGCGACAAATCGGCTTGAGAGATCTCACCGGCTCGGACGAGGTTAAGAAGGGACTTGGCATAGACCCGGGCGCTGGCCATCCGCAGCCAGACAAAGAGGACAAAGACAGCGGCCGCCGCGGTGAGCCGGTAGAGATTCGCTATCTCCTCCATACGCTCCGGCGTCATTGCCGCGTCGTAGCCGATGAGGTTGCCGAACGCCAGAGGTGCGATCCGCAGTCCCATGATTACAGCACCCGCGGCCGCAAACACGAAGGCGAGGCGGGCACAGGCAAAAGGCCGCGCCCGGACGATTCGCCACAGCAGCGACAGGTCGAAAAACCGTGCCGGTTGGCCGCTGACCGATTGCCGTGCCTGGGCGAGCGGAAGAAAAAGTATCAGCACAAGGAAGAGGACGTAACCGAGCGCGGCAAGCGCCGGACCGACCCAGGCCTGTTCGTAGCCCTTATTGAAAGAGTTCTCCCAGCCGCCCCACCACGAGAGCAGCCAGAGTCCAAAGACGGGCAAGGTGACGGCCCAGGTCGTCACCAGGATCTGCACGCCAGCCTTCAGATTGGCCCACAAGGACCCAAAGGCCCACTCGAGCTGACGCCCCGCCCACGACCCCAATCCGCCTCGCGCTTCCGCCCGCCCATTCGCGATGCGGCCACCGTCACCCGTAATCCAGTTCGGCCACGCGGAGACGTCGAGCGGAAAACGGGAGCCCATGGCACATTCCCGATACCAGATTCGGATGGCGGATCGGCGCGCTGCGCGAGAACTCCAACCGACCACCAAGACCGCCGACACCGGCGTAAGGCAGAGCAGCACCCCGGCAAGCGGTAGCCAAAAAAGCCGAAAGACGCGCATCAAGATACCGCGCCGAATCGGTGCCGGGTGTTCAAAAGTGTTGTCGCTTGCGGCGGACCTCATCGCGTGCTCAGGCCAAAGCCTGATGGAGCGGCGGGCCCTCGGTCATGGGCGTGGCGAAGCCCATGATTGTGCCGACCGTCGCCGCCACGCTGATCTGGTCGGAAGGCGTGTCGATGACCCGATCGCGGGTGACTCCCGGCCCGAAGGCAAGCGTCCAGATCTCATGCGCCGACCGCGACCCGAAATGGTGCTGATAGGGTAGCGCCATGAAGGGATTGTCGTCGCGACCGCAATCGGGACAAATCACGAAGACCGTATTCTCGCGAAAGGCCGGGTGCGACTCGGCGGTTGCGACGAGCTGCTTGATACCCTGATCGATCACCGCGATGGCGCGCGTGTAGTGGCTCGCGTTGCCCCAGTGCACATAGTCGGGGTCCTGGTAGTTCACGATCATCAGGCGCGGCTCGAGCTCGCGGATGGCGCGGACGGCCAACTCGGTCAGTAGCCGGTCGCCGCGCGGATTGACGAACCCGGTGTCGCCGTAGCTCTCTCGCCAGCGGTCCCAAAACGCCTCGATATGGCCGTCGGGCTCACCGATGGCAGCGCGACGATAATCGCGCGCCTCGAGGTCGGCGAGCTGCGCCCGGGCAACAATCTCCTCCTCATCCGTCATACGGCCCTCGGCGAGCTGCCGGCGCAGGAGGTGTGCCTTGAATTGGTGCAGGCTGAGGACGTTGGACCGGTAGGTGACCCCATAGTGGTTATTAGTGCTGAAGGTGAGGAAGTCCTCATCGCCGCGGTCCTCGCCGTTCACGATCAGCGCTTGGTGTCCCGGCACGTCATAGGCCTTCCTCAGATACTCGAACAGGGTGGGCGCTTTCGGCTCGAAGCGCTCGCGCAGTAATTCGCCCTCGACGTCCTGGTAGCTGTCGTAGCGGCCGGTCAGGATGTAAAGCGTGCCTTGAGCGTGGCTGGTCTCGACACCCTCGGCGCTCGAGATCTCGACATTGCGGAACAGCGTACCGCGCGCGCCGAGGCCGTGAAGCAGATAGGGCGCATAGCTGGCGCCGGGGACAATCGTCTCCTGCCGGCGAACGCCGCCGCCGAAACGAACGATGATGACGTTGGGCCCGCGATATCCGGGACGGCGCTGCGCGAGGGCGCTGCCGCTACCCAGCACACCCGGGCCGGCGCTGGTCAGGACAGACCCGGCCGCCAGGCCTTTGAGGACGGATCTTCGATCGTAGGCAACGCCCATTTCTTGGGCCCGTATCTGCGGTCGTTCGCGTACTCCCCGTCATATAGGGACAACAACCTGAATATGCGATGAATAACCGCCGCCGTTCGGCCGCGGGGGATAAGCCGCAAAGGTCACGCCCCAACTCGGTCCGGCCTGTCTCCGCGTGTTGCCGTCTAGGCCGCCCGCAATCGCCCACTCGACGTAGCTCTCGGGCGTCCGAGCGCCTTTGCCTCCCAATTCTCCGTGCAATAGTCCTCGTCGGCGCGGCCCGGATGGCGCGCGCTGGCCTCAAAACCGAATCGCGCTGGCCGATCGCTAACCCGCGACGACGGCTAGCGCCTCAATACACCGCCCGGATGCCCGACATCTTGACTAAAGGCTTGGTGGCCCGGCAGGACTCGAACCTGCAAAGACACGGTTATTCGCGGCTTGTCCCGGCCAACTGAACTACGGGCACGCGCCCCCGCCCATATTAGTTGTCTTTGTGATTCACCGACAAAGGCCTATGATCCGGCTCTAGAGAACAGCAGAGACGTGGGCCGACCTATGCCGGTTAAAGCCCTCTTCTTTTCGTTCACCGGCCGCATCAACCGGGCCACTTATTGGACACGGGCGATGCCAGTCCTGCTGGCCTACGGCCTGCTCGTCAACCTTGTCGTACTTGTTGAAGTCGACGCGATCGGCTCGCAAGGTCCGGTATCGACGCTTCTCAGCCTGGCTGGCCTGTGGCCGAACTTGGCCGTTGCAGTAAAGCGGCTTCACGATCGGGATCGGTCTGGATGGTTCGTCCTAATTATCCTCATCCCGTTCATAGGCGCGATTTGGTTGATCATTGAGGTTTGGCTGCTTAAGGGCACAGAAGGCCCTAACCGGTTCGACGAGGCGCCGACGGCGACGGCGGCTCGGCCGGTCACGGCGGCTGCGTCCTGCGTGGTCCTCGCCGCGCTCATCTTCGCCGTCGGATTTGCGACCTGGTTCGAGCAGCGCGGTCCGGTTCCCGAGCGAGCCGCCCTGCCGCCGCCCATGTCTACAGATCCAAGCATGCCTCTACCGTTGGAGGAGAGCCCCGCCGCCGTCGAGCCACCAGCGTCGGCGGCCGCGCCCGTGGATCAAACCGGGCCGGTCGAGATTACACCAGATATGGTCGGGCCGGTTGAGTCAGATGAAACTCTTCCGGCCAAGGTTGTCGAGGACCCCTCATCGACCGGTAACTAGCCGGGTCATTGGGACGGGGCATCGACACCGTTTGGCACTTGCGGCCGTCAATGCCTGGTCGCAATGGCGGCAACGGGAGGTTCGGATGACAACTCATGGCGTTCTGTGGCCGCTGACCGGCCGCCGAAATCGACGATCGGACGCGTCCGCCAGCAGGCCTTCGAGGAATGGTCAGGTTGCGCCCAATTCTCGATGTCTCCGTGTCGCCATCGTCACGCTCGCCACGGCTCTAACCGTGTGGTCGCCCGTCGCCGGACAGACCTCATCGGAACGATATCTCGCGCAACTTTCCGGCGACGCCATGTCTGTCGAAGAGATGGCGGCTCGCCACCTCATGGCCGAGTCGGCCCGCGGCAACTACCCGATGGTCGAACAGCTGGTCGTCATCGGCGCCGACGTAAATGCCAAACTGGTAGACGGCACAACCGCCATCTATCTCGCCGCCGCAGCGGGACACCCTTTGGTCGTCGAACTGTTGCTGTCGGCCGATGCGATGGTCGACGACCGGTTCGGCGACGGCACCACGCCACTCTACGCTGCCGCCATGAACGGTCATGCACTCGTCGTCGACGTGCTGCTGTCGCGCGGCGCGACGGTCGACGCCAAGAGCGCGGTCGGCACAACGCCGCTCGCCGCGGCGGCGGGCCGGGGCAGCCTCGAAATTGTTCAAGCGTTGTTGGGCGCCGGCGCGAACGTGAATATCACCGGCGATCATGGCGCCAACCCCATACTCATGGCGGCGGCGGGCGGCAACGCGGCGGTCGTCGAGGCATTGCTCGACAGGGACGCCGATGTCGACGCCGTGACCGACATGGGCAATGGGCCCCTGCACTATGCGGCCGAACTCGGCCACGCCGACGTCCTAGAGGTGTTCCTCGACCACGGTGCTGCGATCGATCGTCGATCCGAGGACGGCGCGACACCGCTGTTCTTGGCCGCCATGCTCGGTCACGACCAGATCGTCGACCGATTGCTCGATTATGGCGCCGAACCCGACCAGACGGCCGTCCGTGGCGCGAGGCCCCTGCTGATTGCCGCCGAGAAGGGCCACGTGTCGGTCGTCCGCCGCCTGCTCGATGCCGGGGCCTCGACCGATGGCCCCGTCGACGACGAGGTCACCGCCCTCTATCTGGCTTCCGAGGTCGGCCACCTCGATATCGTCGATACCTTGCTTGCGGCCGGTGCCGACGTCAATCGCCCGACCTCCACCGGCGCGACACCGATCGTGATCGCCTATCAGGAGGAACACTACCCGATCGTCAAGCGGCTTCACGACCACGGCGCCGATTTCGAGGACATCTACCGCCGCCGCATCCGAACCCGACAGGGCGAGGAATTCAGGCTCCAACTGTGGACGTCGGAGATCGGGCCGACGATCATCATCAGCAGGCCTGGCCACGAGAACGCGATCCTTCGCCTGCCACAGGATGAATCGCGCGTCGAAAGCGTTCGGGCGACGCTCGACCCAGGATCCGTGGCGGCGACACCGGTTAGCGTGCTGCCCGACGAGCGCTTCGAGTTCCGGCCGTACCACCTCGTCGTGCCCGCGGCGACGGTCGGGCGCGAATATGGCGATGTCTCCGTCTTGGCGCTCGACGGGGATGATATTCGCGAGGACTTCATTCCGGCGGGCTATGTGCCCGATGCCGACGAGCCGGGCTTGCTCGCCCGACTCGGGGAATCACTGAGCGGTGGCGGGCCGGCGCCCACATTCGGCGAGGAGGCGCGTTATTCGGTTGGATTCCGGACGGCAGGTGGCGAGATACGCGTCGTTTTCGTCGCGCGCGAGCGCCTGGAACACCTGCAGTCGGTTCTCCCCGAATACGATCTTGATCCGGTCCTCGCCGACTAGCAGGGTGCTGAAAAAGTCGGTGAGATGGGCAGGGCTCGCAATAAAAGAATCGACACGGTGCCACTAGCGAAAAGAAAGAATCGCCCCCGGGTCATTTAGGAATCATTCTTGCTCAAATCCGTGCCGGAAATAGTTTT
>JAAEOK010000113.1 GCA_024244705.1 Alphaproteobacteria bacterium | reverse complement strand
CCTGATCGAACGATGCTTCAACAAGCTCAAGCACTTCCGCCACATCGCGACCCGATACGAAAGAAGAGCCCTCTACTTCATCAGCTTCATCCAACTCGCTTGCGCTATGCTATGGATGCGATGAATGTCGATTCAACCTAGAGCTCCGACAGACCCGAAGAACACCGAGAAGATCGACCCCATCGCCTTGCCGCCAGCAGAATTCATCGTCGGGCCATCGATTGGGCGAGTCTCCTTTGCATCTAGAGCATCATGATTTAAGGTATTCGGACAACAATGCAGTTCGGGTAGTCACGCAAAAAAGGGAGGTAGCGAATGAACTCGTCGAGAATGGCCGGACGAACGGTGCCGGCAGTCGTGGTCGCTCTTGGTCTCGCGTTTTCCGTGTCCGCTCAGGCGCAGGAATGGTATCCGTTTCCGGTCGAGGTCTGGAACCCGCCCTTTGACATGGCGAGCCCGCGTACAACGGTCGACTATACGCCGCTCGACAAGGCCGAGAAGGCCTGGGACATCTGCGTGTCCTTCCCGCATATGAAGGACGCGTACTGGATGGCCGTCGACTACGGTGTCGTCGCTGAGTCCGAACGGTTGGGCGTCAAAATGCAGTTGGTCGAAGCAGGCGGCTACACCAATCTCAATAAGCAGGTTTCCCAGATCGAGGACTGCGTCGCGCGTGGTGCTGAGGCTGTCGTGATCGGGGCCATATCCTTCGATGGCTTGAACAACCTAGTCAAGGAGATCCGCGGCAAGGGCGTTCCAGTCATCGATGTCATCAACGGCATGTCGTCCCCCGAGCTTTCCGCCAAATCGTTGGTGTCGTTCGGCGAAATGGGCTTCAAGGCCGGTGAATACATCGCCAAGCTTCATCCCAAAGGCAGCGGCAAGGTCAAAGTTGCATGGTTTCCCGGACCGCCAGGTGCGGGATGGGTCGAAGCGGGCAATGAAGGTTTCCTCAAGGCAATCGAGGGCAGCGACATCGAAGTCGTGGAGACCAAGTACGGCGACACCGGAAAGGAAATCCAGCTCAAGCTCGTCGAGGACACGCTCGAGGCATATCCGGACATCCAGTATGTCGTCGGAACGTCGCCGACCACCGAGGCAGCGGTTCAGCTGATTCGCGATCGCGGTCTGCAGGATCAGATCAATGTGCTGGCCTACTATTTCACACCGGGGGTCTACGAGAACATCAAGCGTGGCAGGGTTCTCGCCGCGCCCACGGATTCGGCCGTGATCCAGGGTCGGGTCGCCATCGACCAGGCGGTGCGGATACTCGAAGGCAAGGACTACACGAAGCATGTCGGGCCTGCACTTTATGTGATCGATTCGAACAATATCGATTCCTTCCACTACGAATCGTCGCTTGCGCCGCAGGACTTCAAGCCGACCTTCACGGTCGACTGAAGCCAAACCTCAACCAACCAGACCATGGTTGATGAACACGTGGGCGGGGGGCCCATGTCGGAAGGCCCCCCCCTGCTCCTGGAACTGAAGTCGATCACCAAGCGCTTCCCCGGCGTGCTGGCGCTGGACAGGGTCGACTTCGACCTGCGTCCGGGTGAGGTTCACATCCTTTTTGGCGAAAACGGGGCCGGCAAATCGACCTTGATATCGATCATCGCCGGTGCGCTGCGGCCTGAATCCGGTCGCATCCGATTCCAAGGCCAGGATGTCGAACTTCATTCGGTTCACGACGCAAGAGGCCGCGGCATCAGTGCGGTTTTTCAGGAGTTTTCCCTGGTCCCTCAGCTCACTGTCGAGGAGAACCTTTTCCTCGGCGCCGAGATCACCAGGATGGGTTTGCTCGATCGGCGGTCCCTCCATGGCCGGGCCAAAGAGATACTCGGGCGTCTCGGTTTCCCAATTCAGCCCTCGCAGAAGGTGATGTACCTATCTCGCGCCGAACAGCAGATGGTGGAAATCGCAAAGGCGTTCCGATCGGACCTCTCGGTTCTCATTCTCGACGAGCCCACGTCCTCGCTGACCGAACGAGAAACCAACCAACTCATTGACCTGATCGAACAAGCTAAGTCGGACGGCGTCGGAATCATCTATATCACCCATCGCATGAACGAAATTAGGCGCATCGGCAACCGCATCACCATCCTGCGTGATGGCCGCTATGTGGATACGGTCGATGCCAAAGAAACCACCGATGAAGAGCTAGTGCGCCTAATGACGGGTAGGGTTATCGAGCAGATCTTTCCAAAGATCGAGTTTAGGCCCCAGGATGAGATCCTCGAAATTGAGAATATCTCGACGAAGAACGGAGCACTGCGTGAAGTATCGGTTTCGGTGCGACGCGGCGAGGTGGTCGGTATCGCGGGTCTGATCGGGTCAGGCAAGACGGAGTTGGCGCGGGCGTGTTTCGGCATCGAGCAACTGAGCGCAGGCAAGATCATTTTCGATGGCCAAGACGCCACCGGACTGACGCCGCGGCAGATGCTGAATCGTGGCTTATATTATATTCCGCCCGACAGGCGTGAAGAGGGTCTGGTACTGATGCGCAACGTACGGGAGAATGTCTCCCTCTCATCCCTTCATCTGCCGCAGTTCTCGGGACCAATATTCCTCCGACGAGCGGCCGAGCGGACGAAGGCAACCGATATCGCCGTCCAATTGAACCTACAACCGCCCTCGATCGAGCGCGCGGTAGACCACTTTTCGGGCGGCAATCAGCAGAAGGTGCTGCTTGGTAAGAGCCTTGCGCGCGATGTGAAGCTGTTCGTGTTCGACGAGCCGACAGTCGGCGTCGATGTCGGTACACGAGTGGCCATATATGAATTCATTCGCGACCTATGCGAATCGGGTGCCGGCGTATTGCTGGTGTCATCCGATTTGCCGGAGATTCTCCACTTAACGACCCGTGTATATGTGATGTATCGCGGTGTTCTGCATGCTGAACTCGTCGGTGGTGAAATTACCGAGAGCGCCGTATTGAGTGAGTTTTTCGAGAAGGCCGCCGCGTGACCCCGACCGACGAGAAGAATGGAACGAGGGCACGGTCCGTTGGATATTGGATGCAGCTGGCGTTCGTCCGTCTCGGCGTTCTGCCATTTCTGCTACTGGGCGCTGTGATTGTGTTCAGTCTGATGTCGGACAATTTCTTGACCGGCCGCAACATCATGAACGTCCTGCGGCAGGCAACCTACCTGACAATAGTGGCCATGGGTCAGATGCTTGCCCTGCTCACCGGGGGCTTTGACCTCTCGGTGGGTACGATACTTGCCATTACTTCCGTTGTCTCCGCCACTGTCATGTCTGCTGTATTCGTGGCGTCGCCAGACAGTGTCGTATTGGCGGTCTTCCTCGGCATCCTCGCGGGTTTTGCGACGGGCACGGCAATCGGCGTTGTCAACGGGATCGGCGTTTCCGTTTTCAACGTGTCGCCCTTCATGATGACGTTGGGCATGGCCTCGGTCGGTTTCGGTATCGCGCTTTACATGACGGGCGGCGTCCCGGTCTACGGCATGCCGGACGCATTCGGTACAATGTTCGGGTTCGGGCAATTCCTCGGCTTACCGGTACCGATCTACGTGACGGCGGCGCTCATCGTCGCGATGGGCGGGCTGCTTTATTGGACGCGATTGGGCCGCTATTTCTATGCGGTTGGCGGCAACATCAAGGCGTCGGCGCTCTCCGGGATCAACACCAGGCAGACCCTGTTTCTGGCTTACACGATGTGCGGCGGACTGGCTGCCATCAGCGGGCTGCTTTTGACCGCTAGACTGGAAACCGGTGAGGCCAATATCGGTGCGTCCATGCCGCTCGAGTCGATCGCAGCCTGTGTCATCGGTGGCGTGAGCCTGCGCGGCGGCATCGGCAGGGTTGAAAATGTCGTGTTGGGTGCCGTTTTCATCGGGCTCATTCAGAACGGTATGAACTTGGCCCGCATCGAGTCATACCTTCAAACCGTTGTCATCGGCGTGCTATTGATCGTCGCGGTTGTCGCCGACCAGCTTCGGCAGCGCTATATCGCAAGAATACAGGATTGAGACTATGCTAAGGGCGGCATCTGTCGGTATCGGTTGGTGGTCGAACGAGCTCGCCGCATCGGTGCAGGGAGATTCGGACAAGATCCGAATCGTGACGTGCCATTCGCGCTCGGCGGAGAGACGGCAGGATTTCGCCAAGAAGTTCGATACCGGCAACCATGAAACCTACGAAGCAGTTCTGGCCGATCCGGATGTTGATGCCGTCATTCTCACCACGCCGCATTCGCTCCATGCCGAGCATGTGATACAGGCCGCCGACGCGGGCAAGCATGTTTTCGTCGAAAAGCCCTTTACGCTTACAGCGGAGAGCGGCCGTATCGCAGCTGCCCGCTGCCGGGAACGCGGCGTCGTCCTCGCCGTCGGCCACAACCGGCGTTTCTGTTCGGCGGCGATCCGGGTGAAGGACATGTTGGATGCAGGAGGCTTCGGCACCATGCTGCACCTGGAGGCCAATTTTTCGAGCCAGGGCGCGCTTGCCTATACACCGGATCGGTGGCGGGCTCAGCGAAGCGAGTGTCCGGGTGGCGCTTTGGCGCCGCTGGGCATCCACATGATCGACCTATTGACCTGGCTCGGCGGCCCGGTGCGGCGGCTCACGGCATTTTCCGAGCGTCGGGTGTCGCCTGTTGACATCGACGACACGACGACCTCGCTCATGGCCTTCGCATCTGGTGGCACCGGTTATCTTGCCACTCACTTTGCTTGCCCCTACACATCGACCCTTAATCTCTATGGCACCGAGGGCAATGCCTTTGCCGGGATTGACGGCAACACACTGACGGTGCAACGCTCGGGTGAACAACCTACGGACATAGAGCTCGAGCTCGTCGACACTCTGCGTAGCGAGCTTGAAGAATTCGCCGACGCATGTGCCGGCGCGACCGAGTTCAGGGTTCGTTCCGAGGAGGCCATACACAACGTGGCCATAATGGAAGCCATCGTACAATCCGCCGCCCAGCAGGCGATGCCGGTGGAGATTCCCTAGGAGCAAGAAAGGGAGATAGCCATGAAGGTCGAGATCAATTGTGACATGGGCGAAAGCTATGGCCTCTACAAGATGGGCGATGACGAGAGCATGATGCCGCTCATCTCGGTAGCTAATGTCGCCTGTGGATTCCATGCCTCCGATCCGAATCATATGCGAAAGACCGTCGAATTGGCCGGCCGCTTCAAGGTCCGGGTCGGGGCGCACCCTTCACTGCCCGATCTTCCCGGCTTCGGCCGGCGCGAAATGAAGATCGAACGCGACGAGCTCGCCAACATCGTCATTTATCAGGTTGGGGCGCTGAAGGGCTTTCTCGACGCGGCGGGGATGATACTAAATCACATCAAGCCGCATGGCTCGCTCTACGGGATGGCCGCCCGCATGGAACATGTGGCCCACGCCGTCTGTGATGCAGCCGATGTTTTTCAAGTGCCGCTGTTCGGGATGATCAACACCTTGCATGAGGAGGTGTACCAAGCCAGGGATCATCGTTTCGTGGCCGAATACTATGCGGATCTCGCTTACGGCGACGACGGCGGATTGATCATCACGCGCGAGCACGAATCCGTCGACCCCGACGATGCGGCAGCACGATCGCTCAGGGCGATCCAGGAAGGCAAGACCAAGTCGATCAACGAGGTCGACATCCCGGTGCGTGCCGACTGCATTTGCGTCCATTCAGACACGCCGAACGCTGTCGACGTCGCGAAGGCAGTCCGCAATGCCATCAAACCCTACCTGGCCGAGGCGGCTTAGGAGGCTTGGCGACGGCCGCATGGCGGCCCATGGCGCCGCCTCACTGCGGTCTTGTCCAGGGGCACGGGAGATAGTGGCCGATGGCCCGTGACCTTCTGAACGGTTGATAGCAACGAGAGAAATGGGGAACATTGATGGCAAGCAAACAAGTACTTTCACCTTTGCCCGGCACTTTCTACCGCAAGCCGGCACCGGACCAGCCGCCTTACAAAGAAGAGGGCGATACCGTCGCGGAAGGCGACGTTGTTGGGCTCGTCGAGGTCATGAAAACGTTCCATGAGGTCAAAGCCGATGCCGCCGGCACCATAGCTAAGTTTCTCATCGACAACGAAGACGCGATCATGGCGGGTCAACCGATCGTTGAAATCAGCGGTTGAGGCGACAAGGACGGCACCTTGGGTATCGGCACCCTCCTCATCGCCAATCGCGGCGAAATTGCGGTTCGTATAATCCGGGCGGCACGTGAATTGGGTATTTGCACGGTACAGGCCCACAGTCAGGCCGACGCCGATTCGCTTGCCGTGCGGCTCGCGGATCGGGCCATCGATATCGGACCGCCTCAAGCGGCGAAATCCTACCTCGATGGCGAGGCGATCCTTCGCGCCGCCAAGGAAAGCGGGGCGGACGCCATCCATCCCGGCTATGGCTTTCTCGCCGAGAACGCCGACTTCGCCGATGCCGTGGATGATGCTGGGCTCAATTTTGTCGGTCCAACGGGTGAATCGATTCGGCTATTGGGCGACAAGGTCACTGCGCGTGGCCTGGCCGCCACACTAGGGGTTCCAACCGTGCCGGGAAGCGACGGGCGTATTGACGACCTAGATTCGGCCCGCTCGATCGTCGACCGGATCGGCTTTCCGATCATGATCAAGGCGGCGGCAGGAGGCGGTGGGCGCGGGATTCGCGTTGTGACAGATCAGGCCGAGTTCGATCATCGGCTGCCCCAGGCTAGCGCCGAAGCGAAGGCGGCTTTCGGCGATGGCGGACTCTATTTCGAAAGATTCATTGAGAATGCGCGTCACGTCGAAGTGCAGGTCCTCGGGGATGGCGACCATGTCGTGCATTGTTATGAACGCGAGTGCTCGCTGCAGCGTCGGCGCCAGAAAGTCTGGGAAGAGGCGCCGGCCGCAATGTTGCCCGACGATGTCCGCACCGCTCTCTGCAAGTCCGCCGTGGCGATTGCCCGCCATGTCGGCTATCGTGGCGCAGGCACGCTCGAATACCTTTATGACGAGCTTTCTGGGGAATTCCACTTCATCGAAATGAACACCCGCATCCAGGTCGAGCATCCGGTGACCGAATGCGTCACCGGTATCGACATCGTGCGCGAGATGCTCCGAATCGCCGGCGGGGAACCGCTGCGCTGGCGTCAGGATGATATTCGGATCACCGGCCACGCCATCGAATGTCGGATCAACGCCGAAGATCCGGCGAATAATTTCATGCCCAGTGTCGGTGTCGTCGACGGCCTGAGCGTACCGGGCGGACCCGGTGTGCGCTTCGACACCATGCTCTATCCCGGCTATGCGGTCCCGCCCTTCTACGACTCGTTGCTGGGCAAACTGATCGTCTGGGACGAAACACGGTCGAGCGCACTCAAACGGCTTGAGCGGGCCCTGGCCGAGCTCGAAATTTCGGGGATAAAAACCACCAAGCCCTTGCATCAGGCGCTTGTCGCTGAGGAAACTGTGCGTGGTAGTACTTTCGACACGAATTTTCTCGAACATTGGCTCGAGAGTGGACCACCAAGTCTAGTCGAATAGACAGAGGGGACATATAGATGACGACACGATACTCCTTTGGCGGCGATGAGCACATATTCGCCGAGGTCGATGAAGAGATGTCGTTGGAGGCTTTCTTCAAAAGCCTGTCGATGACGGCCGCGATTCGCGACAGCCAGATCAAAGGGGTGGCCGAGATCTGCCTCGCGAATGCATCCTATCAGGTAAAATTCGATCCCGATCAGATCAGCCCGGACGACATGCTGGCCGAACTGAAGCGGCTCGAGACCTCCGCGGAAAAGACAGATTCGGTGTTGAAAACCCGCATCATCGAAGTTCCGGTTCTCTACAACGACCCGTGGACGAACGAAACGCTGATGCGCTTTCGGGAGCGCCACCAGGACCCCAACAGCACCGACCTGGAATATGCCGCCCGCATCAATGGCTTTGGCTCCGCCGACGAATTCGTAGCGGCGCACTCCGGGGCGCCCTGGTTTGTCTCGATGGTCGGCTTCGTCGCCGGGCTGCCGTTCATGTATCAGATGGTCGATCGATCGCGGCAGATCGAAGTACCGAAGTATCTGCGGCCGCGTACGGATACACCGAAACTCACCGTCGGTTATGGCGGATGCTTTAGTTGTATCTATTCGGTACGTGGCGCCGGCGGCTATCAAATGTTCGGCATTACTCCAATGCCGATTTACGATCCCAAACAGGAGGTCGGCTATCTGCGCGATTTCATGGTGTTCTTCAAACCCGGCGACATCGTCAAGTTCAAGCCGATCGACCGTAGTACCTATGATCAACATATCGCCGACGTGGAGGCCAACAAATTCACCCCGTTGAACCGCGACGTCACGTTCTCCCTGGACGTGTTCCACAAGGACATCGACGGCTATAACAAGAAACTCGAGGAGGCGCTCAATGGCAATTAAGGTTATCTCACCGGGCCTTGCCACTTCGGTGCAGGACCTTGGCCGACCAGGCTACTACAACGTCGGCATTCCGATCTCCGGCGGGATGGACCGATTCGCGTTGCGCGCCGCCAATTGCCTGGTTGGAAACGATGAAGGGGCAGCGGTCCTGGAATCGGTATTCATGGGGCCGGAGATCGAATTTACCGGCGATGCGTTGGTCGCGGTTACGGGGGCCGATCTGCCGCCAAAGGTTGACGGCGAGCCCCGGGAAAGTTGGACGTCGTTCAACGTCAAGGCCGGCCAGCGCCTGACCTTCGACTACCTGAGAGGCGGCGCGCGGGTATACATCGCGATCTCCGGCGGTATCGACACGCCGGTGGCGCTCGGTAGCCGCTCGACCTATGCCCTGGGTGCTCTGGGCGGTCATCAAGGGCGGAATCTGGAGGCCGGCGATGAATTGCCTATCGGGGCGGAAGCACCCGGCGGCGCCGAAGGCAGGAGCGTCCCCGCGAAACTGCGGCGGATGCCGGGAATGCCAGCGGAACTTAGAGTTCTGCCCGGCCTCTATTGGCACCGCATTACCGAGCGAGCCGGAAGCAGGTTCTTCGAGGAAACCTGGGAGGTCGCAAACGAAGCCGATCGAATCGGCTATCGCTTCAAGGGCGGAACGCCGTTGGAATTCGTCGAGCGCGATCAGCCATTCGGCGCCGGCTCAGACCCCTCCAATATCGTCGATGCCTGTTACCCCTACGGCTCGATCCAGATCCCGGGCGGCACGGAACCCATCGTGCTTCATCGGGATGCGGTTTCCGGCGGCGGCTATTTCATGCTGGGCACAGTGATTTCAGCGGACATGGACCTCATTGGCCAACTCCAGCCGCATACGCCGACCCGGTTCGTCTCCGTCGACATGGCGGCGGCGCTTGCCGCGCGTCGTGACCGCAGGGCGATGTTGGAAAATCTCAGGGAGATGTTGCAATAGCGAATTGGGTGGGCGCGACGCCGTCACTCGCAATAACCGCATTGGTGCAAAGCGCGGCGTTTGCCTTGATCTGGGTGCAGAGCCTTGAAGGTCGCCAGCGAGCAATTGAAGCCACAAATCTACAGAATCCCTGAGGCGAGGATTGCGCCCGCCCGCAGGCTGTCGAGATCATCCGCTCAATGTTTGAAGAGATTGCAATCCACTCGAGCAACTGGTGCGGCTGCTGTCGCGTTGTCATCGTCGGTGGCCTGGCCCAGATTCGCGGCCTCTATCAAGAAAGGCCGCCGCCTCCGCAAGAGACAGCAGTCCTTTCTCGATAGACGCGGGTGCGTGGATTGCGAAGGAAGAAGAATTTGGCGGTGGTCTTTGAAGACCTGGCGGCGACCTACTCTCCCACGCCTTAAGACGCAGTACCATCGGCGCAGAGGGTTTTCACGGCCGAGTTCGGAATGGGATCGGGTG